>JBCBZX010000327.1:0-3380 GCA_039815105.1 Pseudomonadota bacterium | reverse complement strand
TGCGTGAAGCCATGGAAGAGCTGGAGGCCGACATGGACTTCCTCCTGGCCGGTGACGTCTTCACCAAGGACCAAATCGAAGGGTACATGGAGCTCAAGTGGGAAGAGATCTACGCCTACGAGCACACGCCCCATCCGATGGAATTCAAGATGTACTACAGCTGCTGAGCCCTCGTTCTCAGTCGGTGCAAAGGGCGTCCTTCGGGACGCCCTTTTTGGTTTGGCGGTTGGCAGAATTGGGCCCAAAGTGTCGGATGCTGCACCTGGCACGAATGTCCGGTCTTTGAGCGACGGCCAAAAACGTGACAAAATCAAACAGGGTTTTGCTAAGAGTTTGTGGCAGAAAGTTTTTCAATGCTCTTGGTCGCATCTCCGCGAGTGACAAAAACGACCGTTTTTGGCAGGGCTGTTGTAGCAAAGGATTTTTGGCACGAGTCTCATCCAAGACATCGTCGGCGAACGATTGTTGAGCCTAAACTTTTGCCCACTTTAGCGGAACATCTTCCATAAGGGGCGTCATGCTTAAATGCGCTGGAGAAACATTTTCTGGGGGAATGTTCGTCAGTAGGTAGCCAACTCGCATGCAGGATTCAAAGTAAAGTTGTGAGCAGATTACGCCTTTTGTCTTGATAAGAGGTCTTTGCCACGCATCTGCGTTACCTAAAACACCTCTCATGTTAAGGGCGGTTAGGTAGCCATATGCCGAGCGTACATTTGTCGCTGCATAATATGCTAACTTGCTTCGCACTTCGGCATCCGCATTCAAAAGGCGCCTAACCTTGATATCATATTCACCAGTCATGTAGCCCCAATACTCTGAGGCCTTTACACCTGTCGCTGTAGCCTCACAAAGCTCAAAGCGGCCACCAGAAACAGCGGCGTGCTGCCACTTGGAATGCTCTGGTTCGAACAACTTGCCTTGGTGGTACCGAATGACTCTCCCTACAATGTTCGGTTTCTTGCTGGATACCAAGATAAGGTCACCGGGCTCCAGCATACCTGGGTCCAAAGCCCATCCATTGGCTCTCACTCTTGCGGGAATGGGATGGTCAAAAGATAATTTTGCTAAATCAACTTTTTCTCGGGAAACACCTGCCTCATCATTCATTCGGCGCTACTGCCCTGCTTGACCACGCATCCCTTCAACAACAATCGTTTCAGCCTGCTCTCCACGCACAGTCGACGTATCATACTTGACCTTCTCTCCGGGACGTAGGCCGTTCAATCCGGCACGCTCGACTGCTGAGATGTGAACAAACACATCTTTTCCGCCGCTCTCAGGGGCGATGAAGCCGAACCCCTTGGTGGTGTTGAACCACTTTACAGTTCCATTTGCCATTACTTCTCTACCTTCTGATTATGTCTCTTATGCTTTGATCGCGACTATTGACCTGAGTCACGTAGAGCGCTGATCCGATCAAGCAGCTCATTAACTTCGACTTCGCTTTCTAGGGACTCGATCACCTTACCAAGCTCTTGCTTCCCCAACTTACCCACAGAGTTTAAGCGCGAGATGGATGCTGCATTCTCAGGAGAGACAATAGCCACCCAAGGCCTCCCGTGATGGTTAACTCGCACAATCGAGTCCTGATACCTTGCAGTCTCAAACGCCGTAGCCATTGATTTTCTGAACTCGGCAGTGGTGTATTCATCGGACATCAGGTTTGTGTCCTTCCCAAGCGACATGGAACACTCCTAGCTCTCAGTGGATTGTTACGACATCATATGTGCATTATGTACATAATGTCAATATTTCCCAAGCCGACCGCGCGGCTGGTCAAAACCCGTACGTTTCTGTCACAGACAAAAACGACCGTTTTTGGCACGCTCGTTCGAAGCGGTCATTGGCGCAGTCGCAGTGAAAGCTCACTCTGTCCGCAAACCTGCCCTTAACAACAACATTTACCGAAGGCTGAATAAGGCTCCATTGGGTGGATTTCCACGCCTGCCGTCACACGCGCACCATCCCGTGGAGTTCACGTGTATTTCGGCGACCGAGGCCTCCCTCTCGGCAGCTGCATGGAGCCACCCAACGGCCCGCTCGCGCCACGTCTAACCGCGCCATTCGATCACAACCAATTTCGTTGCAATCACAAGACCTTTACCGCCATATGTCCAGAGCTTCCGGGAGGGTGGACCAATGGCCGACGCACAAAGCCAGCCAACAGACCAAGTCATCGCCGAGGGCGTCGATGACGAACCGGTCGAATCCAACCGGCGCACATTCGAAGGGCGCAGCTTTGTCATCGTCTCCGTGCTGGCCACCCTCTATGCGGCCTTCCACATGGCGGCGTTGAACGGGCTGTCGATCTCTGACTGGACCGGCGTCTCCCTGCCCTTCCTGCCAACCTTCCCGATGGAAACCTGGAACTTCCGCATCGTCCACGTGGCCGGCGCGCTGGCGCTGGGGTTCATTCTCTTTTCGGGCCGGGGCTTTGCTCAGGAGGCAAGCGACGAGACCCCGATGCTTGGCTATCTCGGCTATGCGCTAATGGTGCCCGCGCTCTTTGCCCTGGGCATGGCCCTGTCGTTCTCGGTCGAGATCGCCAATGGCACGATGTGGAACGGCATCGACGAGACGATCAAGTTCAACGAGACATGGCTCTATGGCGCGCCGCTCTTGGTGGCGACGGCGGGCGGGATCGTGCTGTCGTGGTTTCACAAACGCGGGCGCGCGCGGTTCTCCGAACCCGATCTGGTGCTTGCGGTCTGCGGCTTTGCCGTCGCCGCCTATCTGATCACGATCTACGGCACGCTGATGCGCAATTCCACCGGTACGCCTTTCGCGCCCATCGGCATCTCGCTCGCCGCCGTCGCCGGGGCCGCGCTGATCATGGAGCTGACGCGCCGCGTTGCAGGGCTCGCGCTGGTGATCATCGCCGCGGTGTTCCTGGTCTACGTGTTCGCGGGCCAATACCTGCCGGGCTTCCTCAACTCGCCCGCGATCTCATGGCAACGCTTCTTCAGCCAGGTCTATACCGATGCGGGCATCTTGGGGCCCACCACGGCGGTCTCCTCAACATACATTATCCTCTTCATCATCTTCGCGGCTTTCCTGCAGGCCTCGAAGGTCGGCGATTACTTCGTGAACTTCGCCTTCGCCGCCGCCGGGCGCGCCCGGGGTGGCCCGGCGAAAGTGGCGATTTTCGCCTCTGGCCTCATGGGTATGATCAACGGCACCTCCGCAGGCAACGTGGTGGCCACCGGCTCGCTCACCATCCCGCTGATGAAGAAGGTCGGCTACCACCGCAAAACCGCCGGCGCCGTCGAGGCCGCGGCTTCCACCGGCGGCCAGATCATGCCGCCGATCATGGGCGCGGGCGCGTTCATCATGGCCGAGATCACCGGCATCCCCTATACCGAGATCGCGGTGGCCGCGAT
>JBCBZX010000103.1:0-9805 GCA_039815105.1 Pseudomonadota bacterium | reverse complement strand
GCTGAGCGGTGAGCAAGGTCAAAAATGAATTGTAGTCTTCAATCAGTTTCGTCTGGTCACCGGCAGCCTTGCTTGTCGCGGCCACGTCCGCCGAAGTGAGCGATGAGATTGCGTCCGTCATGGGTCAGTTTCCCGTCATGCTATGCGATTGAGGGCGAAGGGATTGCGAGCCGCCTCTGAGATCGCGGCCACAACATCAGCGGACAGGTTCTCCATCAATCCATCTTCGCCAGATGCAGTTTCATTGCCGATGGCCGCTGGGTTTAAATTGTCATTTGAATTCAGGTTTGCCTCGGCGCCTGCGTCGTCACCCATCAGATTTTCGAAGCCGGAGGAACCTTCGTCGGACTGGTCCATGAGTTGCATGTCAATGCCGCCTTCCAGATCAAAACCAGATGCCGACAGGATGCGCTCCAATTGTGTTTTGTCCCGCATGAGCATGTCCAAGGTCTCCGGGCGTTCAACCTGCAGGCGGGCCTGGGCCTTGTCTTTGTCCATCATCATGCGAACCTCAATGCGTCCCAGTTCCGGCGGGTCGAGCTTGATTTCAAAATGGTTTTTCCCAGCCCGCACCGCCCGCGCAATCTCCATGCCCGCCTGATTCATGGCACGGTGTGCCAACACAGGATCACGAGCTGCCATCGCCGCATTGCTGGCACGGGCGCTTGTGGTGTCGGCTGCCGCCTGGCCATTGCTCTGTGACGTTGGTTCACCGTCCACCGGAGCATCCATCAGGTCTGCCACAGCCACGGCAGCCGATTGAATGCTAGCCTGAACCTGCGCTGCCGCAGTAACCACCGACGCAACTGCTCCGAGAGCGGGGGCAGTGGAGGTCGATGCCAGCGACGACGCCAGAGTTGATGCCGACGAATTGCCGTTGGCAGTCATGTCAGCCGCCCATGCGGGTGTGGCACGCCCAATGGCTGCATCCAATGGTGCACGCTGGGTGAATGTGAGATCTCCATCGACCATCATCGGGTCCAAATCGCCCGACAGCTGGCTTGCCTCAACGGATGCCACACCCGGAGCAGCCTTCTGCGTACTGGCCGCCGCCTGGAGCGCTGTGGCAGATAGTTGCGCCATGTCCTTCGCCGCTAGGCCGGCCAGAGCACT
Source organism: Pseudomonadota bacterium (assembly GCA_039815105.1). GTDB lineage: Bacteria > Pseudomonadota > Alphaproteobacteria > Rhizobiales > Rhizobiaceae > JBCBXA01. The sequence goes on along the minus strand of JBCBZX010000103.1, from coordinate 8,692 downwards.
CGGCTCAACCGCCATGGCCTGGGTCGTTGCGGTCAGTGCGGCGACAGCCGTGGAAGATATCAATTGTTGGCCAGCCATGGCCTTGGCTTGCGCCGCCAACTCAGCAGGCAGTGGCGTATGGATGGGCGGTGCATCAACGATCGGCAAATCTGCGGCTGCCAGCTCTGAGTCATGTGTCGACGGCATTTGCGCCTCCAACAACAACTCAAATGATGGAAGATGATCCTGAGCAATTGTCTGCTCTGTTTGCAGTTGATCGTCATCCGCCCGCCCGCCCGTCCGGCCCGTTTCATCGGCACGGCTGTCGCTGGCCTGCTTCTTGCGATCTGCCCGTTCGGCACGATCGTGTCTGTCGGCGCGCTCGGCGCGGCTTTCATCAGCTCGCTCGCGGCGTTCGGTGCTCTTGGACTCATATGGGCGGTCAGAGCGCCGTTCCGTCACATCTGCATCGTGGTTTCGCTGGGGTTCAGCTGGACGCAACTGGCTGGCATTTGACTTGCTGATATTGAATTTTTGAACGGGCAGAAGAGACTGAATGTCGGTCATGACGCACCTTTAACGCAACTAACTCCCATCCCTGTTGCAAATGGCATGCCGGTTTGTCGGTGAAGAAATAGCTTGCAAAAACAATGTGAAGCAGGGTTTCCATGTCTCCTGGAAACGGCAGATTTGGCTGTCGTTGCGTTCCGACCGGCAGATTTTGCCGGTTGTAACCCTTCGGGCGCCCCTCGGGTGGCAGCTCGTCGTGGCGGCTTTGCCGAACCCGTTGGGGGCCTTGTTGCAGCGCACGGAGCGTGCCATATCCGCGCAACACTTGAATCCGACCCTTAACCTCGGTGGACAGACCTATGTTGAATTCCCTCGACCTTCCCGGTCGCCCCCAGGACACGCGTGTGGTTGTGGCCATGTCCGGCGGTGTGGACTCCTCGGTGGTGGCAGGCCTTCTGCACCGCGAAGGCTATGACGTGATCGGCGTCACGCTGCAGCTCTACAATCATGGCGAAGCGGTGAAGAAAAAGGGCGCATGTTGTGCGGGCCAGGACATTCACGATGCGCGTATGGTCGCTGAACGCCTGGGCTTCCCCCATTATGTACTGGATTATGAAGAGCGGTTCCGGGAAGCCGTGATCGAGCCCTTTGCTGCAGCTTATGAGGCAGGCGAAACACCGATCCCCTGCGTCAGCTGCAACCAGACAGTTAAATTTGTCGACCTCTTGGACACGGCCCGCAAGCTGGGTGCCGACGCATTGGCCACCGGCCACTACATTCGCGCCCGGCAGCACGGCAACAAGCGGGTGTTGCTGCGCCCCATCGATGACAGCAGAGACCAGAGCTATTTCCTGTTTGCCACCACCCAAGAGCAAATTGACTATGTGCGCTTCCCGTTAGGCGGCAAGACAAAGACCGAAACGCGGGCGCTGGCACAAGAGCTGGGCATCGAAATTGCCAACAAACCTGATAGCCAGGACATTTGCTTTGTCCCCCAGGGCAAATATTCCGATGTGATTGCCAAGCTGAACCCGGCGGCCATGGTGCCAGGTGATGTGGTGCATATGGATGGGCGTGTGCTGGGGCACCATGACGGCATCGTCAATTACACGATTGGCCAGCGCCGGGGCATTGGTGTGTCGGCGGGTGAGCCGATCTATGTTGTGCATCTGGACCGCAAATCGAACCGCGTGATCGTTGGCCCGAAGGAAGCATTGGGCGTTCAGCGCATCTGGCTGCGGGATGTCAACTGGCTGGGTGACTTGCCCTTGGCAGAAACGCCCGATGATGGTCTGCCGATCTTCGTCAAAGTTCGCTCCACACGGCCACCCGCCGAAGCACGATTGTTCATGCGCAATGGTGCAGCGTGTGTGGACCTGGTCTCTGGGGATGCAGGCGTGTCGCCCGGCCAGGCAGCGGTGTTCTACGAAGATGGTGCAGCCGACACGCGGGTTCTCGGTGGCGGCTGGATATCGCGCGCCGAAAAGGACGCACAAGCGGAAGCGGCCATTGCGGCGCTCCTGAAACAGGAAGAGGCGGCCTGATAGGTTCAGACCGCCTCAAATTTATCTGAACATTGGGGGCAGGCGCGTGACCTGTTCCAGACCCTTTAGGCCTCGGACGAAATCCATTTGCTCAGATCGCCTTTGGACTTTGCGCCGACCTGTACGGATGTGGGTTGGCCGTCCTTGAACATCACCAATGTGGGGATGGAACGCACACCATACTGCTCGGCAATAGAAGGGTTCTCATCAATATTGACCTTTGCAATGGTGACCTTTCCGTCCATCTCGGTGGAGATTTCGTCGAGGCTTGGCGCGATCATTTTGCATGGCCCGCACCACTCAGCCCAAAAATCCACCACCACGGGTGTTGAGGCCTGAAGGACATCGGTTTCGAAGTTTGAAGTGTCGATCTGAACGGTGGACATGGCATTTCCTGTCGGGTGTGCGATTGGAGGGCTGAGGTAGCGGCCTGAGCCAAATGTTTCAAGAACGGTAGAGCTAACACCACATCAATTCGCTTTACAGTTTACCTCAAAGTCCGGTTAAGGCGACGAGCCTGGCGTCTAGAACATCATCGGGAAGGCGCATTATCTTGGGTTCCGCAGTCCAAATGAGCAATGCCTCAATGCTGTGGTTTGGGAACGTGCTCGCCAGCAGAGCGCGGTAAATGGCCATCTGGGCGATGTATGCGTCAGGCGCATCGTCCACAGTGTTGGGCACATGATGGTTTGTCTTATAGTCCGCAATCGTTACGACGCTTTCCCCCACCACCATCTGGTCAATGCGCCCTGAGACAGTGCGGGTGCCCCTGCCGGTTTCAATGGTGCCTGACACCGCAACTTCCGCCCTGCCGCCAAACAGCTCCTTCAGCTCAGGTAGCTGCATCACCGCAACGGTCTGATCTGCAATTTTGCTGTGCTCCGCCTCACTCCAATCAGGCGCCATCCGTGCAATGTATGTGAGTGCGGCTCTTTGGCGTTCAGCCGCCGGCATGGATGGCAATTGCTCCAAAAGGCGGTGGATGATGGTACCCTTTCGGGCGGCATAAGTCGCTTCATCATCATAAAGGGCCGGAGACCGAGCTTCACCGGCAGAAGAGATGGCGGCGGCATCCCGCTCCATTGTCAGATCGGTGTCCTCGGCCTCAAGAAATCGATGGGCTGTGGACGGTGACAGGCTTTCCATGGCCGGGCCTTCTGTCGGCGGGGCCGCCCGCAAATGATCGGGCATGGGTGCGTCGGTCACCTCTACACTCCGCTCTGCGACCAGATTTGGCAAAGCGTTGTCCGGATCATACCACCGCCAGATTGGCAAGCCATATTCCTCGGCCTGTACCTGTTGCCAGCGGCGCTCATTGTGAGGTGACACCAGTGCGGCCTGAACGATATCTCGCCACCGCCGTTCGCCATCGGGGGCATCTTGGGTTTTGTCGGTCTTGCGATATCCGCAAACGATCAGGCGATCCCTCGCCCGGGTCATACCGACATAGAGCAGCCGTCTATATTCCTCGTCCTCGGCTTGTGCCTTCATCTGCGCGTGGGTTTGGCCAGCCTGCGTGGTGGTTTGTCCAGGCGCTTGCCACAAAAGTGGCGCAGCAGATCCTTCGCGCACGGCCGGAAGCGCGATTATCCGATCGGGGCGTGACTTGTTTTGTGGCGCGCTACCGGGATCGACAAGATAGACCGTTCGCGCCTCAAGACCCTTTGCGCCATGCGCTGTCATGACGCGAATGCGGCCCTGGGTCTGCTCGAGTTGACGTTTCACCTCGGGCGCCGTGTTCTGCAACCATTGCAAATAGCCATCGATCCCCGGCACCCCCTCATTCTCCCGAGAGAGGGCAAAATCGAGGAAAGTATCCACGGGGTCTTCTGCTTCCCCCCCCAGACGGGCCAGTAGGCGCGCGCGACCACCATCGGTGTGCAATACGGCCGCATAGAAACCGAAGACGCCATAGCGGTGTGCCAGTCCGCGCCAGCGGGTAAAGCGATCATGGGCATCGGTGACGCGGGAGTTGCGGCCCGTCTGCGCCAGACTGCGAAATGCATCATACAACGACCGGTCGCCACGGCCCAACGGATCGTCTGGGGCTGCGCCATGCCGCGCCACGTCAAACAGATCATCTTCGTTCAAACCGAGTAAAGGGCTTTTGAGTGCCGCGGCCAGAGACAGATCATCCGTTTCCATCAATACGGCGCGGCCCAAAGCCATCAGATCCTGTACGGCGATGTGGTCGGTCAGACCAAAGCGATCCACCCCGGACACGGGCAAGCCAAGACGCTTCAACGCGCCGGTGAGCGCCTCCATGAATATGCCCCGGGACCGGACAAGCGCAAGCATATCACCGGGGGACTCGCCGGCATCGACTCGGCACTTCATGTCTGCCGCCAACCGCTCGGCCAGCTTTGCCTCAGGGGATCGTGCAGCGAGGGGGTCACCATCGGCAAACCAGTCTTCTTCCTCTGGCCTGGGGGCTTTATCCTCCCAACCCCAGATTTGCACCTCACCGGGGGCACCCGTGCGGGCCGTCTCATGGGGGGGAACTGCCGAATTTGTTGCAATGCCTGCGCTATTGAGGGGATTGGCAAAGACTTCGTCCACCGCGTCCAGCAAAAGTTTCGACGTGCGGAAGGACTGTGTCAGAGTGACATCGGCAAAGGGGTGCCTGGCACCCTGGGCAAGGGATTTGATCTCCAGCCGTTGCCCACCAAACAGGTCGGGCCGCGCACCCTGAAATGAATAAATGGACTGCTTTTCATCCCCCACTGCAAAAACGGTGCGCTTTTGCGCGGTGCCAGACGCTCCGGCTCCGGAGAAATAGTCCTCAATGATCTTGCGCACGATCGCCCATTGGGGCGGCGACGTATCCTGAGCTTCATCCACCAAAACGTGGTCGATGCCCCGGTCGAGCTTGTACTGAACCCAATGGCGTGCGGTGCCCGTTTGCAACAAAAGGGCCACCCTCGAGACAAGATCTGCGAAATCCAGCGCACCTCGGGCCGCTTTTTCCTGTTCAAAATGCTGCAGAACGCGATGACCGATCGTCACCAGAGCACTGGTCAAGTCATGGGCGCGGGCAGCAGCCACATGGCCTTCGATGGCGAGCAAGGCCTCTCCGGCAGCTTCGTACGCACCCAGCAATTGCGGCATCTCTTCATGCACCAATTTGTTTGCCAGCTGGCCTTTGCCACGGATTTTTCGCTCTTTGGTTTTGCTGTCGCTGGTCAACAACAGATCGATGGCGGCCGCAAATCGATCCCCAAAGTCGGTGGAGTTGGCAAGAGTGGACGCATTGGCGGCGCGGGCGCCCTGGGCGCCATTTCGGGCACCGTCCAACGCTGCATGCCGGCGCAACATCTCTATGGGCGGGCAATGGGCATCCAGAAAAGTTCGAATTAGCGCGTCGGCCGATATATCCGCTTGGAGCCCAAGTGCCTGCGCCAGATCATTCAAGGCGCCGCCCATGGATTGTCGGTTTGGCACCCAGGCGCGAAATGCCTCTCGCTTGTCCGTCAGGGCGGAAAGCCCCTCGCGCAGACCAAACTCGCTTACCTGATCCAGTATGGCGCTAAGCGCTGCGCCATCTTCTCGTTCCGGATGCTCAAACGCCTGCGTGACCGCCGAAGATGTTGCGGCCGTCAAAAGGCTGTCGCGAAGGGCATCGTCCATAACTTCGAAATGGCCGGCAATACCCGCTTCGAGGGGAAACTGATGGAGCAGCGCCTCGCAGAAGGCATGGATGGTCTGGATGCGAAGCCCACCAGGTGTCTCCAAAGCCTGGGCAAACAATCGACGGGCGCGGGTGCGAAGTTCAGCACTTGTTGCAGCGTCCGAGCCATCGAGCTTTCTCAGCACGCGGTCCAGCTCTTCGTCGGGCAGCATGGACCAATTGCGCAGATCTTTGAAAACACGGGTTTGCATTTCCGCCGCCGCAGCTTTGGTGAAGGTCAGGCAAAGAATGCAGGACGGCGCATTGCCCGCCAGCAGTAAGCGGGTCACACGCTGCGCCAAAACATGGGTTTTTCCGGATCCGGCATTGGCCGACACGAAGGCGGAGCTGCTGGGGTTCGACGCCTGCCGTGTTCGCGCATGGGTCGCGGGCAGAATGTTGAAATCAGCCACGACCATATCCCGGCCCGTCGAGCCCCGCACCCCATTCGCCGATCCGGGCCAAGTGGTCATACTCCCCCACATAGGCGGACAATGGCGACCGCCGCCGACTGGTCATGGGGGTCTCGGTGCGGGCAAAATGAGCCACCAGACGCTTCAGCTGCGCGAAGGCCTGCGCGGCAAGATCGTTGGCATCCAAACCATTGCGACTGGACGCCAGCTTTTCATCCCTAAAATCGTCACCTGGCCGGAGGCGAACGATATGAATGTTCTCCAGCTCTGCCCCATCAATGGTGCCAAAGCCTCCCATGCGCGCTACGGCACCTTCCAACGCCAATTGGGGCGCCAGCAAATTTCGCACCTGTGAGATTGTTGGACTCGCGCCCTTATAGTCTAGGACGCGAATGCGCCCCTCCGCCGTAACATCAATGCGGTCAGCGCGGCCATACAGCGTGTGCTCCGCGTCTATTTTGGCGGAACCATCCACTTCAGTGACGGACCGCACGAGACCGGCATCATAGTCAGGCTGCCAGGCCAGAAATGCTTCGGCGATGCGCTCGAAACGCGGCCGCCAGAACGCCCGCATACGCGGCTCCAGCCTGATCTCGTCAAAATGCGCTTCGGCCAGCGCTATTAGCTTCTCAAGCGCGTCTGGTGTTGTTGGGTCCGCTCCGCCCTTGATCCAGCCCGCAAACACATCGTGCAGAATCGTTCCTTCATCGGCCCGGTTTGGCTCAATCACCAATGGGTCAAATGCTGAAAGCTTGAGCACGTGGCGGGCGTAAAGCGCGTAGGGGTCCCGCACCAGGCGCTCCACATCCGTGAAGCGAAACATCTTTGGGCGCAATGCACTTGCGGGTGTGGGGGCCGGTGGGGGGCACGGCTCAGGAGCACCGGTCGGCATGTCGAAACTGATCGCCCATTGCGCATAAACCTGCCCCGCCTCGCGAATGCCCGTAAAGCTCTCAGGACCGACAACAGCTTCCATACGCTGCAACCATCGGCTGGCGACAGTTGGGGCATTGTCCACCCGCAGTGCGCGGGTCAGCAACACATCTGGGGCACCCATCAACATCATCACATCATGGGCCGCCTGCCCGATGCGACGCTCCGGCGGCTCCAGACCAAAGTTCGCTTTCATGGACCGGGACAGGAACGGATCATTTCGCGCCTGGGCAGGCCAACTGCCCTCATTCATACCGCCCAGTATGACCCGATCAAAATGCAATAGCCGCGCTTCCAACGGGCCCAAAATGTGCAAACGCGGATGATGCTGGCGCTTCGGGCGAACGGCTGTGCCTTCCAACAGGCTCAACAGAAGCCGGGGCCATTCGGGGCCCGTGACCTCCAACAAGCCCCCTGCACCCAGGCCACAACTTGTGCTCAACCCCCGCATGGCCGTCGCCAACGCCTCGCCAGCGGCGTCTTCATAAAGCGCACCAAAAGCGAGTTCATCAGTTCTCGCTAAGGCCTCCAGAGCCTTGATGGTGGCCGTGGCCCACGCATGGGTCGGACAGGTGGCCGCTTGAGATAATGCACACAGGCCCGCAATTGCCGCATCCAAGGCATGGGCAAAGCTGCACGCTCCGATAAGGGCGTCCTCATTGCCCGGAGCCAGCGCACGCTGTAGCGCCGCGTGGCCGTGGGGGGGCGCTTCGCGCAGGCACGCCTCCTCCAAGAATTGCCCCAGCTCCCCCGCTTGGGGGGCTTCATGGTTTCCCCGAAGGGCGACAATCTCAATGGTGCGCGCGTGGGCCCGCGCAGCGGCTGGCGGAAAGCCAAGATTGCAGAAGGGATGCTTGAGAAGCGCCGCCAGCACCAGCCGGCGATCATCATCGCTGCCCAGCGCCCAATCCAGCACGAGGCGCAAAAGGCTGCCCTGGGGAAACTCAAACAGGCCCCGCCCCGCGCTGTCATCCACTTCAATGTCGAAGCGCCGGAGGGCTGCCCGGACCCTGCGGGCCAGAGTCCGATCCGGGGTCACCAAAGCAGCGGTCTTTTGAGGTGTATCGACGGTTTCACGCAGCGCAATGGCAATGGCTAGCGCTTCAGTATTGCTGTCTGGTGCTTCAACAAGGCCGATACCCTCGACAGCCAGCGCATAGTCCGGCGCTGCAACCACATGATCCTGCGCTTCCTGTCGAACCAACCATCGCTCGGTGGAATTGGCCGGGCGCATCATCTCGCTGACCATGTGTTCCCGCGCGTTCAACGCCTCACAAGGCTCGGCCAGAACATCATTGCACACGGTTGCACGTGCCACGGGTAAGCTGGTTCCAGCGCTGGCCACTATGGAGCGGTTGGCTTCATTTGGGTCATCAGCAAGGAGCGTGCGCAGTCCATATTGCGGATGACCCGGCTCGCTCAGGGGTGCGCCAAGCCGGCCAATGCGCGACCAGGCAGATGGCTCCAGATGACGATCCAAACCGGGCAGCACAACCGCGCCTTGGGGCAAAGTGGAAATCGTCCGCAGCAAACGAGCGGTGGCCGGGATGGACCCTGTGGAGCCTGCGGCGATGACCGGGCCGGCAGCTTCAGGGTGGTCACGATAGATTTGGGTCTGGCGCTCTAGTGCAGCGCGTCGATGGTCG
>JBCBZX010000046.1:0-13636 GCA_039815105.1 Pseudomonadota bacterium | reverse complement strand
CAATGAGCGCTTCAAAAGCCACCTTCAACTCCAGCCGAGCCAACATCATCCCCAGGCAAAAATGCGAGCCGGCACCGAAGGCAAGGTGCCGGTTTGGCGCGCGATGAATGTCGAATATCTCGGGCTGGTCGATCATGGCTGGGTCAAAATTTGCACCAGCCAAAAGCGCCATGATTCGTGAGCCCTTGGGCAGGACATACCCTTCAATCTCGACATCGCATTGTGCGAAACGAGGCTTTGTCATCTGCACGGCGGAGACGTAGCGCAGGACCTCCTCGACCGCGAGCGACGCGTTTGGCGCGCCACGCAAAACCTCCAGCTGGTCGGGGTGCCGGATGAGTTCCAGCAGTCCACCAGCCAAACTGTGCGATGTGGTTTCGTGCCCGGCCATGAACAGCAGAAAAATCATCGAGACGAGCTCGTCATCGGTGAAATTGCTGCCACTGTCACGACTTACAAGCTCGCCGATCAACCCGCCTGAGGGCGCGGTCCGCTGAAGGCGAATTTCATCAAGGCACAGCCGCCTCAACCGACGCAATGCCGGGATGGCCCGTACCAGGCTCACCGCGCCGGAAATACTGCTCATGACGGCGGCTGACGTGATGAACGATGCCCGGCGCTCCTCCGGCAAACCCAGCAACTCCGAAATCACACACAACGGAAATTGACGGGAGAAGATCGTGAAATCCACGACTTCTCCCTGCGCAATCGTCTTGGACATGAGCCCATGGGCAAGGCGGCTTATCTGCGGCTCCAACTGCACAACATCGCGGCGACGGAAAGCCTCATCCACAGCGCGGCGCAGGCGGGTGTGGTCGGGTTCATCCATGGACAGCATGTTGCGTGTCAAACTGTCGAGGATGCGCGGCATCCACCATTTCATACCGGCCACAGATCCATCGCCCTGGCGCACGGTCAGGTCCTTGCCGTTCTTGAGCATGGCGGCGCAGGCAGCCTGTGTCGTGGCGAAATGCATAGTTCCGACGATGGGCAACCGCTCCTGCACAATCGGGCCACGGGCCTGAAGAGCGCGAACGGCTGGCAGTGGGTCGGCATGAAACGCCGGTGAAGAAAATGCGGTCATATGCCAGCCAATGGGTCAGGGCGTGCCATGTCCAACACCATCACCTCTTCCGTGTCAGCAGTGTGACCAATCCATACCGAATTCCGGGCCGAATTCCGGGCCGAACTCCGAGCCGAACTCTAGGCCCTGTAAGCCTTCCACACGTCAGAGATTTCCTTGAGGATCAGGGGATCATCAATGGTTGGCGGCATGGTCCACGGTTCACCGTCGATCATCTCCCGCAAAGTGCGGCGAAGGATTTTGCCGGACCGCGTTTTGGGAAGCCGCTGGACGGGCAAAGCAAGTTTGAAAGCGGCAACCGGCCCGATGCGCTCCCGCACCAGCGCCACAATTTCCTTGACGATGTCAGCGTCTGGCCGGTCCACACCAGAGTTGAGCACCACAAAGCCCATGGGAAGCTGCCCCTTGAGAGAGTCGGCAATGCCAATCACCGCGCACTCAGCAACATCGGGGTGCGCGCCCACGACTTCTTCCATGCCGCCGGTGGACAGCCGATGCCCGGCTACATTTATGATATCGTCCGTGCGCGCCATGATGAAAGTGTATCCATCCTCATCAATCAGACCGGCATCCGATGTCTGGTAATATCCCGGATACTCCTCGAGATAAGACGAGCGGAAACGCTCTTCATCTCCCCATAGCGTGGGGAAACATCCCGGCGGCAATGGCAGCTTGACCACCAGATTGCCCAGCACGCCCGGGCCGACTTCGTTCCCCTCATCGTCCAGCACACGCAAATCGTAGCCAGGCATGGGCACCGATGGCGAACCCAGCTTTACCGGCAACTTTTCGATCCCAAACGGGCTCGATGCGATGGCCCAACTGGTCTCGGTCTGCCACCAATTGTCGATCACTGGGACATCAAGCATCTTTTGCGCCCATTCGATGGTCGGCGGGTCGGCCCGCTCCCCCGCAAGGAACAGTGCGCGAAAATGGCTCAGGTCAAAGTCGGCGACGCCTTCACCCTTCGGGTCTTCTTTCTTGATGGCGCGGAAGGCCGTTGGCGCGGTGAAAAGCGTCACCACCTTGTGCTCTTCGATCACCCGCCAAAATGCCTTGGCGTCGGGCGTCCCCACCGGCTTGCCCTCATACATGATGGTGGTACAGCCCGCGAGAAGCGGAGCGTAGATGATGTAGCTGTGGCCCACCACCCAGCCAATGTCAGATGCGGCCCAATACACCTCGCCGGGCGCCATGTCGTAAATGTTCGCCATGGACCAATGCATGGCAACGGCGTGGCCGCCATTGTCCCTCACCACACCCTTGGGTTTGCCGGTCGTGCCGGAAGTGTAGAGAATGTAGAGCGGAGCGGTGGCAGCCACAGACACGCACTCAGCTTTATCTCCCGCAGCACGCGACGCATCGACCTCGGCCTGCCAGTCATAGTCACGTCCATCAACCAGCGTGCCAACACATTCAGGCCGTTGGAACATCAACACGCCTGACGGTTTGTGGGCCGCCAATTCCAAAGCCGAGTCGAGCAATGGTTTGTACTCAACGGTCCGGGATGGCTCGATACCACAGGAACCTGCCAGAATGAGCGTGGGTTCGGCATCATCAATGCGCGTGGCCAGTTCCGGGGCGGCGAAACCTCCAAAGACCACTGAATGCACTGCACCGATGCGCGCGCACGCCAACATGGCAAATGCAGCTTCAGCGATCATGGGCATATAGATGATGACACGATCACCTTTGGCCACCCCAAGGCGCCTTAGTACGGCGGCGAGGGTCGCAACTTCGCTCTGAAGTTCGGCATAGGTGATCTTGCTCTGTGTGCCGGTGACTGGGCTATCGTGAATGATGGCAAGGCGGTCGCCATTGCCCTCATCCACATGACGGTCCACTGCATTGTAGCAAGTGTTGAGCTCACCGTCTGGAAACCAGCGGCCATAGGCCCCCTCGTCGGCATCAAATCCCACCGTTGGCGGGACTGTCCAAACGATATCCTGAGCCGCTTGCAGCCAGAACTCGGCCGGGTCTGCCCGCCAGCCTTCATAAACTTCATGATACTTCGCCACGAACCGATCTCCCCAAGCGCGTGCAGCCCCCTCCAGAGGCACGGCGCACAGTAGCGTGAGATTGTTAGGCTGCAACAGTGGGCAAATGGTCGGAGGCGACATGCCCACTAGATCCAAACGGTGAACCGCGGCGACTCATGAACAGCTTGGAACCAGCTAGATCAACTCAGGTTGCTTGAGCATTTCATCGACCATGTGATCAGCCCATATGCGGTAGCCGTAAGAATTGGCGTGGAAGCCATCCAGCGCATAACATTGGGGCCCACCCTTCAACATGCGCGGCAAGTAATAGGCTCCGCGCTCCTGACAGAGACAACGCCCCCGGGCGTTCAACAGTTGCGCACGCCACTCCATAATGTCCCGCAACGGGCTGGGCAGGCGGGGCATGTCTTTGACTGCGAGCACCTCAGGCCAGATAATTCTTGCGCCGGGGAAACGCGCCCTCAGCGCAAAAATCAGGCGACCAAATCCCTTTGTCCAACGGCGCAGAGAATGAAAATTCTTCACGTCATTTATGCCCACCGAAACCAGAACATGGGTCCAGTCGCGATGCTCTAGATTTCCCACAACTTCGTCCCGCAATTCCGAAGCGACAGCTGAATTAAAACCCATCGCAAACACGGAGACCGGCCGGCCTGTGCGTTCGTTCAACAGGCTGGCAAGGTGCGCACCCAAACTGTCATCCATAGACTCGACGCCAACACCGCCGGCAGACGAATCTCCAATAACGAGCAGGCGGATCTCCTCGCCGCGGCCGGGGTGGCTTGCCCTCATAGACCCCAGCGTGCTGCCACGCGGACAAACCGCGGGGTCCATGCGCGGTGTGGTGTTACGCACATATGTGCCCTGAAGGGCGTAGATCGGCAATGCGAGCCAAGAGGCGATATGGTTGAAAGCCAGGTTCATAGTTCAGCGATGGTACAACAAGACAATTACCGTCTACCTAAGAAACCTTTGGTGCGTTTGTATGTTCGCTCACGAACCTTTGTAGCTCTCCCGGCGGTCGCCAAACGCCCGCACCCGCCTGCGCCACGCACGGTAGCTGCCAGCGCGCAAAGTGTTGCGCATGAGCGCTTTGACCTCTTCTTCGCGCAAACCGTATTGCATCTCGATTTCGGCAAAGCTGACATGGTCCGACAGCGCCATTTCAACAATTTCGCTCACATGGGCAGCCGGCAGTGATTGGCTCTTTCTCATGCAGTTGGAAGTAGCGGCAACTGGCTGACTTACAAGCAACAAAAAGCCGCCCCGACAAGACGGGACGGCGTCAAATTGTTTGCGCGGAACAGACTGTTAAGCAGCCATTTCCATCTCGTCCTTCCAACCACCTGTTGCGGCAAGACCGTTCATACGGGCGCGGTGGGTGAAGGCGCGCTGTGCGGCCGCGACATTTTCTGGACGACCACCCCAGGCTTTGAGCGCTGCAGCCTGTAGCGCACGGCCATAGGAGAATGTGACAGCCCAAGGCAGGTCACCAAGAGCGTTTATCGCCGACAGGTGCGCGGTGGCCTGCTCATCCGTCTGGCCGCCGGAGAGGAAGGCAATACCGGGAACGGAGGTTGGGACATTGGCCCTGAGAACCTTGATGGTCTTCTCGGCGACTTCCTCGACACTTGCATTTGGCCCATGCACGCCAGGCACAACCATGTTTGGTTTCAAAATGGTGCCTTCCAGATCTACACCGGCATCGGCAAGCTCTTCATAAAGCACTTTCAGCGCCATGTCGGTAACGTCGTAACAACGGTCGATGGAATGGGTTGCAGTGTCGCCATCGGCCACCACTTCCGGCTCCACGATGGGAACGATACCCGCTTCCTGACAAAGCGCGGCATAGCGAGCGAGGGCATGTGCGTTGGCACGAAGCGCGCCACGCGTTGGGCGCTGCTCACAAATATCGACCACGGCACGCCATTTGGCGAACCGGGCACCACGGTCATGATAGACGGCCAACCGTTCGCGCAGGCCATCCAGGCCTTCGGTCACTTTCTCGGTTCCACCAAGGGCCAGCGGTTTCGCACCCTTATCGACCTTGATACCGATAAGCGCATCGTTGCGGGTGAGAAGATCAACCAGCGGCGTGCCGTCGGATGCATCCTGCATGAGGGTTTCTTCATAAAGGATCACGCCAGAGATGTGGTCGCGCATGGCAGCGTCTGCGGAGAACAGCATCTCGCGATAGTCGCGGCGTTTCTCTGGAGTAGACACAACACCGATCGAATCGAAGCGCTTCTTGATAGTTCCGGTGCTCTCGTCAGCAGCCAAGATGCCCTGTCCGGGAAGAACCATTTTCTGAGCAATATCTTGAAGTGTGTCGGCCATGTGTCTCTCCTCTGTCTACTGAGGAATTGGCTACCATGACAAAAGTTTCGGAAAAATAGCTGGGCAACTTGTTGAAACGTTTGAAAATTATTCAACCGTTTGAAAGTGCAAACTGCGAATTCGCATGGTTAAAACTTGCCCAATATTCAAACGTTTTAAGTTTCGCAGCGTTTGCAAAGCCACAAAAAAGGGGGCTCAAGGCCCCCAATTTCGTTCGATGCAATGCCGGGAATCAATCGTCCGAAAGGTTCTGAAAGTTCGCGAAAACCGAGTCTGCATCCACCTTCTCATCCAGACGCGGTTCTTCGGCCACATCCTCCGCTACATCAAGACCCTGGGTCTGGGAGGCGGGCAACAAGGTCTCATCATCTGCCACTTCCGGCTTCGGCGGCAGATATTTCTCGGCTGCCTTCACTTCCGCGTCCAGATCGATTTGGCTGCACAAGCCCAACGTCACCGGGTCCAGGCGTTGCAGGTTTGGTGAGTTCCAATGTGTGCGGTCGCGAACGGCGGCAATGGTTGTTTTGGTCGTGCCCACGAGACGAATGATCTGCGCATCCTTAAGTTCGGGGTGGTTGTGCACCAGCCACAAGATCGCATTTGGACGGTCCTGGCGCCGCGAAACAGGCGTGTAACGCGGGCCTTTTTTCTTGGCCTGAGGCACCGATACCTTTGGCGGCGCAATCACCAGCTTCACATCGGGGTCAGCTTCAGCTTTCTTGAGAAGGTCAGGGTCCAGCTGGCCGGTGGCAACGGGACTTTGACCCTTAATGCCCTGGGCACTGTCGCCGTCAGCAATGGCTTTCACCTCCAGCGGGTGCAGCGTGCAGAAGGCGGCAATCTGCTCAAATGTCAGTGCGGTGTTGTCCACCAGCCAAACGGCTGTGGCCTTGGGCATCAAAAGGTCTTGCGCCATCGAGATATACCTTCTTCGTTCGCTCGCCTGTCGTCGGACAGTGGAAGGCTATCAAGCCATCCGGCGAGCCGTGGTGTGCGCCACATTGTTCGGAATGACGCCTCTATAGTCTGAAATGGACCTGCCTTCAAGCAGACTTGGCGCTTCGCCCAGGCATTCTGTGCGCAAGCACAACGCCGATCACAGTTAGGGCGAAGCCCACCATTTGCAGATGGGACAAAGTCTCACCGAACAAAAGCCATCCCTGAATTGCTGCAAGCGGCGCTACCGGAAAGAACAAAGCCGTGAAGCGGGTCGCGTGCCCACGGCGCAACATCCATACCATCAACGACATACCGGCAATGGAGAGCACCAACACCGCCCATCCATAGGAGAAAGCGCTTTGGGGTGTCACGGTCACATTGCTCTCGCCCATTAAAATGGCGGCAACTCCAACCCCAAGTGCGCCGCCGATCTTTTGCCAGCAATTGGCCGTCACCAAGGGCACCGATGCAGTGCTCGCCTTTTGCATCAATGTGCCGATGGTTAGGGACAGCACGCTGCCAAATGCCACCGCAACATGCCAAGGCGACGTGCCGCCCAATTCCCCAACGGTCAGCGTGGGCCAAACGGCAAGGCCGACGCCCGAAATACCCAATATGAGCCCAGCGATCAGGCTGAACGATATGGGCTCATCATAAATGCGGGCTGACAGGAACGCCGTCATGGGCGGTTGCAGCGTGGCGATCAGCGTGATCACGCCCACGGACATGCCCTGCGCCACCACCCAATAGCCCGGCCCCAGATAGAGCGCGAACATGAACAGGCCGATGAACATCAGCTTGAAAGCCGTTGCCACATCGGGCAGCGGCTGGCGCAACGCGATAGCTACCAGACCCAAGATAAGCGCAACGGCCGCAAAGCGCAGGGTGAGGAACAAATTGGGATCCACCAACCCGGCAACGCCGCCCGCCACCACAAAGCCAGTGGACCAGATGAACACAAACAAAATCGGTGCGATGACACGCTCAAACATGGACGGCGCTCAGCATCAATGATCTATTTCCAGCACAAGCTTGCCATACATATCGCCGCTCTCCATCAAGGCATGCGCCTGGGCTGCATCGGCCAGGGGAAAGCTGGAATGCATGACTGGTCGAACGGTGCCATCAGCAATAAGTGGCACGACCGCCTGCCGCAACTCATCCGCCAATGTGGCCTTGAACACATCTGAGCGCGGGCGCAAGGTCGAACCCGTATGCGTCAACCGTTTGGCCATCAGCAGGCCCACATTCATCTGCACTTTTGCCCCCGCAAGCGTCGCAATCTGAACCACCCTGCCATCCAATGCCGCCGCCTTGTGATTGCGCGATACGTAGTCACCACCAACCATATCGAGGATCACATCGGCGCCCCGGCCATTGGTGATGTCCGCAACGGCGCCAACAAAATCCTGCTCTCGATAATTGATCACATGGTGCGCGCCCGCTTGTTGAGCCACCTCGCATTTTGCCTGTGTCCCGGAAGTAGCGATCACCTTTGCACCGAAGTGGCGGGCCAGTTGAATGGCCATGGTGCCGATGCCTGAGGAGCCGCCATGCACCAGAAAGACATCGCCTTCCGACAATTGCCCCAGACGGAATACATTGTGCCAAACGGTGAAGAGCGTCTCAGGAATGGCGGCTGCCACCTCCATGGCAAGATCACCCGGGATCGGAATGCACACACCTTGCGGCACGGCCACAAATTGCGCGTAGCCTCCGCCATTGGTGAGCGCCATCGCTTTGGTGCCCACAAGCGCCTCGGGGCCCTGAACGATGGTGCCACTGACCTCCAACCCCGGCAGGTCACTGGCACCACTTGGCGGCGGGTAAGCCCCTGCCCTTTGCAAACAGTCCGGGCGGTTCACCCCTGCGCTATGAACCCGAACCAATACTTCCCCATCCCTGGGTAAGGGAACGGGGCGCTCCACCAACCTTAGAACCCCAGGCCCGCCGGACTTAGAAATTTCGACGGCCCGCATGGTTCCTGGAATGTTAAACAACAGCCTGCCCCTGATTTTGTAGGTGATCGGCGTTCACGAACGATTCACCCGTTAACGGTTCGTTAGTCTTTACATGTCATAACCATTTTCATTCGAAGCTTAACAACCTTCGATCGTAGGACAGGCGCTTTGCTGCTTGTTTGACGCCTCCCTGTTAAAACTCCTGAGAGCCGCTTGCGGCTCTTTTTTTTGGCCAAACTGCAGCCTTAACCATTTCGTAACCTTCTGCATCTGCCCTCTTCATACGCAAAGGCAGCTGAGGCATGATAGGGGTGGGTTCGCCGAGCATGACTTGGCGGAACAGGGACGCGACCGAACAATTGTCCAATCCGAAGGCAAGCCGCCACAGAAGCGGCCCTTCAAGCGTAGCGAGTAAATATGTCTGACACCGAAAAACATATGGGCGAGCAAGCCTCCAACACCGTCCAGCTTGCCGAGCACATGGCGTTTACAGCGTCATTCAAAACGCTGTTCGCCGAAGGCATGCAGCTGGTGGAAGAGACGGCGAACTACTTAGACGGTGATGGCCGCGCCGAGGCGAAACTGCTGCCAAAGCCTGCCTCTGTTCTCTACGCATCGGAGAGCATGCGCCTGACCACGCGCCTGATGCAACTGGCCAGCTGGCTGCTGCTGCAACGCTCCGCCAATGAAGGCGACATGACTCGCGAGCAGGTTGCAACCGAAAAACAGAAGATCAAGCTGGACCAATCAGGCCCGGACATGGCCCAGGAAAATTGGCCACATCTGCCCCAGGAATTCCGCGCACTGGTGGAACGCTCCATGAGCCTGGCCGGCCGCATTCAAACCATCGACGCGCAAATCTATGGTGAGGGTGAGGCAGCCAGCGCAGGCGATAACCCTGTTTCAGTGCAAATGGACATTCTGCAAGCAGCCTTTGGTGGGCGGTAATCGCGGGCGCAGCGCGCAGCCGACAAACAGCCGAATAGTGGCCCTGAGCGCTGTGTGTACAATGGCGGCGACCGGGTGAAACACAACTAACGACTGACACGCATATACACGTGTTGGGCCTATACCCCCTAACTTTGTTCGAATTCACTTTGGAGCGATACAGATGGGTATGCTGATTGATGGGATCTGGGATCAACAAGCGGACCGATCAATGGTATCTGGTGTGTACCGGCGCGAACAAAGTGCGCTTCCCACTGCAATCAGTTCGCATGTCCTTGAGCAGTTGGGCTCGGAGAGCCATCGTTTCTTCCTAGTTGCATCAGCAAGTTGTCCCTGGTCCCATGGCGCTGTCCTCGCACTGGTTCTATCGAAAATGCATGATGCAATCCCCGTTCAATGGGCCGGGGGGCCGCGGATTGAGGGGTATGGCCTGCTGCCAGGTGGCCCGCTGCCCGATCGCGCCCACTACCAACATGTCCATGAGTTCTACACCGCCACCATTCAGGACTACACAGGGCGCTCAACGGTACCAATACTCTGGGACTCAAAGGAAAGAAGGATTCTGTCGAACTCCTCCGAAGATATCATTCTCGCCTTTGATGCTATCAGCCGGTCGATGGACCTTCGTCCGACGGATATTGGTGCGGAGATCGACATCTGGACGCAGCGAATCTTCAGCGGCCTTTCAAATGCAGTCTATCGTGCTGGTAAGTCTCAGCAGCAAGACGAGTATGATGAGGCTGTCGACCTGGTGTTCAAAACGCTCGACGAATTGGAGGCGCGGCTTGGCGGCAGAACATTCCTTTTTGGAGAGGCTTTGAGGCTAGCTGACATCAGATTGTTTGCAACATTGGTCAGGTTTGACACCGTGTATGCGACGCATTTCCGTTGCACACGCAAACGATTGGTAGACTATCCACGCCTATGGCGCTTCACCCGGCAGATTTTTCAGATGCCCGGCATTGAACAGACGGTGGACTTTGAGGAAATCCGCTTTGGCTATTACATCAATGACGGTGATCACAATCCGCACGGCATTATCGGTCAACAGCCGGAGATTGATTGGAAGAGTCGAACTGGCATCGACCAGTAGCCGGATTCACCGTTGCTGAATGTCTAACTGGAGCTCCAAGGCGAGGTTTAAATGCCTCAATCCCATCTGACTGAGACGCACGACGGAAGTCTAGTCCGGCTGCGGCTTGCCGCACCTGTAAAAAAGGGCACCTGACGGTGCCCTTCTGCGTTCCAACTGATCGAAGGTCTTAAAGGCCGAGACCAGCAAATTTCTTCTTGAACTTGGACACACGACCGTCACGGGCCAGCAGCTGCTGGTTGCCACCTGTCCAAGCCGGGTGGGACGTTGGGTCAATATCCAGATTCATGGTGTCGCCTTCCTTGCCCCAGGTGGAGCGTGTCTGGAAAGTCGTGCCATCGGTCATCACCACATTGATGGTGTGGTAGTCGGGATGAATGTCGTTTTTCATCGTCGTCTCTCGCGAAGCTGGAACGGGTGGATCGTGCTCACCACCCAACGCCAACCCCATTGGTTCGGATTAGTGGGTTCGTTATCTTCAAATGAAAGAGCGAGGAGCCTTAGCTGCCCGCACGGTCGCCGAACCCATACACAAAAGCCAATGCAGTGACAAGCGAACGACTGCGCCCCTATGGCACCTACTTTGCTCCCCATGGGCTAGGCATTGGCCCGCTCTGGTATTAAGTGAGCGCCATGACCTCTACCGCCAGTGCCGACAGTTCCTCGCCCGCAACAATTGCGGCCCATCCTATGCCAGATTTGCAAAATGAGGCGGACCGCACGGCCAAGAGCCGAAACTTCGGCCCCTTGGCACGGCTGCTTCCGTATCTGCTTCGCCACAAGCTGCGCCTGGCGGCGGCGCTGTTCTTCCTGTGCGTGGCCGGCGGGCTGACGCTGATCCTGCCGCGCTTCATCGGTTTTCTGGTAGACCAGGGCGTCGAACGAGATATGGCGTCCATCAATGACAATTTCTCATGGTTGTATCTGCTGGCCGGTGGCCTGGCAGTCGCATCCGCCCTTCGATATTATTTTGTCATGTGGCTCGGCGAACGGGTGGTGACCGACGTCCGCGCCGATGTGTTCGCCCATCTCACCCGCCTTGATATGGGCTTTTACGACAAAGCCTTGTCCGGCGAGTTGATCTCGCGCTTGTCGGCGGACACAACCCAGATCAAGTCTGTGTTTGGCGCCACGGCATCCATGGCTCTGCGCAATCTCATTTTGGGCATTGGTGCCGTGGCCATGATGGTCTGGTCCAGCCCGTCTTTGTCGGCGGTGGCGCTGGGTGTCATCCCGCTTCTGGTCATTCCTCTCGTGCTGTTTGGGCGCATGGTGCGCAAGCGCTCCCGCTACGCCCAAGACACGCTGGCTGAAGCGACAGCATATGCGTCCGAGGCCATCCAGTCCGTCAAAGCGTTCCAGGCCTACACCAACGAACATCAGGCGGAGAGCCGTTACCGCACAGCTGTGATCGCAGCCTTCGATGCCGCGCGGCAGTCACTCATCGCCCGCGGTCTTCTGTCGGGCTTTGCAATCTTCATCGTGTTTGCGTCGATCACCGGCGTCCTGTGGCTGGGGGCACAGCGCGTTTGGCTGGGTGAGATGGAACCGGGCACGCTGGCGGCATTCCTTCTATATGCGGTAATAGCCGCGGGCTCACTGGCGACCCTGTCAGAAATCTGGGGCGAGTTGCAACAGGCTGCAGGCGCCGCCGAACGGTTGACGGAAATCCTGTCCATCAAGCCACGCATTGCCGCCCCCGCCCACCCCACGGCCCTGCCCCAATTGGCCAAAGATGGCGCGACCATAGACTTCAATACCGTGGGCTTTGCCTATGGTGATAACGCTGCTGAACCCACCCTACCAAACGCCATTCATGATCTCGACTTTCACATCACATCTGGCGAAACCGTGGCGATTGTTGGCCCGTCGGGCGCAGGCAAGACGACGCTCTTCAACCTATTGCTGCGGTTCTACGACCCCACCAACGGCGCCGTGCGCGTTGGCGGTGTCGACATTACCGATCTTGACCCGGTGGCGTTGCGCAGCGCGGTGGCGCTGGTGGCGCAGGAGCAGGCGATATTTGCCGCATCGGTGGCCGACAATATCCGCTTTGGCAGACTGGACGCCACAGATGAAGACGTGGAGGCCGCCGCTCGGGCTGCAAATGCCCACACCTTCATTAGCGCGATGCCCCAAGCCTATGAGACTGTCATTGGCGAGCGCGGTGTCACACTGTCTGGCGGCCAGCGGCAGCGCGTTGCCATCGCCCGGGCCATTTTGAAGGATGCTCCCATTTTGTTGCTCGACGAGGCGACCTCCGCCTTGGATGCGGAGAGTGAAACCGCCGTTCAAGCTGCGCTGGACAAACTCATGGCGGGCCGCACGACCTTAGTGATTGCCCACCGCCTGGCGACGGTGCTGGGCGCAGATCGGATTCTCGTTATGGAGAACGGCACCATAGTTGAGCGCGGCACCCATGAAGAACTCATCGCCCGCGGCGGCACCTATGCGCGTCTGGCCAAGCTGCAATTTGAAAAGGGTGCCGAGGCGCTGGCGGGATGAGCGACATCGCAGTTGAACCCAGAGAAATTGCGATTGCATCCATCAGCTGCCTACTCACACCGCTTGCCAGTCTAAAGGAGCCGTATTGTGTTTTTGGCAGTGCGGCACTCAGCTTGTTGGGGGTGAATGTCGGACCGATTGGTGACATCGACATTCTGACCACGCCGGCGGGCGTTCAAAATCTGGCTGACAGCATGGATGCTCCGATCGCTCGACGAGAACCATCAGATCGTTTCAGATCATCATCGTTCAGCACTATTGCAACACAGGCCGTACCCATTGAACTCATGTCGAACCTAGAAGTCAGGCATGGTGACGCTTGGCTTTCAGTATGGCCCAGTAAGGTTGTGCCAGTCCGCGTGGGAAGCCATGGCATCATGGTGGCAAGCCTCACAGACCAAATGCGCTTTCTGAAACTATTTGGACGAACCAAGGATAAGAACCGCTTGGCAGCTATTGAGAAACACCTCACCGCTCTGTGAGTTTGAGCTCAATGCGCCGGTTGCGGTCCCGCGCTTCGGCGGTGTCAGCGGGGTCCAGAGGCTGGGTTTCCCCAAATCCAGCTGCCACCAGGCGCTCAGCGGGCACGCCCTGCTCAATCAGAAAATCCACAACCGAGATCGCACGAAAGGCGGACAGTTCCCGGTTGCTTTGAAACCGGCCACGCCCGCTCACCGGAAGTGGCGGTGGCGGCAGCGTCTTTTTCGTGGCCAGGCGCCAGCAAGTCTACCTCAAGGACGTGGAGGAGCGAGAGGAATCGGGCACGCCT
>JBCBZX010000425.1:0-2162 GCA_039815105.1 Pseudomonadota bacterium | reverse complement strand
GGCGCAACGTTTACCTGCGGCCCAACGCGAAAGAGAGTGTACCTCTCGCCAGAACGCGGCAGAGTGCGTAAAGACCGTCCGCAAGGAAGTGTGGCCGAGTGGTTGAAGGCAGCGGTCTTGAAAACCGCCAGGCGGGGAACCGTCTCGTGGGTTCGAATCCCACCGCTTCCGCCACCGCTCTGGGGCGCAAAGTGTCCGTGGGTGCGATCAAGCGCGGGGATCTCCGAGCAGCGTTTCGCAACCGGGCCGTGGGAACTTCAATGTCCGGGGTGCGGTTCGCTGGCCTGGTTCACCGCGCCATGAACGCTCATGACCCAAAGCCGCGTCGCTCAGCGTGCGTATCGCTTCCACGCGTCGGCCTGCGCTGCTACCGCCCCTGCCAAGGAGAGTGGGGCGGGGATCAGGCGAAGTGAAACTGGCAGCGCCGTCGCAAAAGCCCGTGCTGGAGATGGTGCCAAACTATTGGCTGCGCGCCATGCGCGCTTCTCCCCATGTGACCGAGGCGAATTTTCTGCGTGCGCTGGCCTCGGCAGCGCTGGCCACAGCGTTGCTGGAGGAGCCGGGCGCGAAGGTGCCGGTCGTTGGCAAGATTGCGGTGCTGGACGCGCTGGTCCGGCAGCAATCCGACCCGGTGTTCGCCCTTCGCCTCGGCCGCAGTTGCGAGGTGCGCTTTGGCTCGGTCTTGTCCTACATTTTGTTCTCATCCGCGACTGTCGGCCCAGCGCTCGCCAATGTTTGCGACTTTGCGCGGCTGACCAGGCCGCGCAGCCGGCTTGAGCTGATTAATGTGGGCTATAGCCTGGAATTTCGGCTGGAGCATCCGGACCCTGCCGTTCAGGCGGCCCATGCTTATCGTGAGTTCGCGATTGGCAATATCGTGCGAAGTTTCGAGGTGGCGACGCAAAACCCGATCCGGCCACGGTGCGTCCATCTGGCGGCGTCCATCGGCAGCCGCGCGGACGATGTCGGAAAGGCGCTCGGCTGCGCTGTCCACGATGGTGCCGGCCACACTGCAATTGTCTTCAGCAAGCAGGTTGCCGCGACGCGGATCGCCAGCAGCGATGAGTTGTAGCTGGAGCACCTGACGGCGTACGGACGGCTGCTCCTCAGCCAGCCCAAACCGGACGTGACGAGCGCGCGTGAGATGGTCTTTCAGCGCCTGATGCACCGTCTCACCGGGGGTGTGCCGCGGTTTGCAACTGTGGCGGATACGCTGGCCGTCTCGTCCCGCACACTGTCGCGGCGGCTTGCCGATGAGGGCACCACCTACCGGCAGGTGGTGGACGAGGCGCGGGCTGCCATGGCAGCAGCGCTGCTTGATGATCCCCACTTGTCGTTGACCGAGGTTGCCTACCTGCTGGGCTATGCGGACCCCAGCAGCTTCACCCACGCGCACAAGCGCTGGACGGGTGAGCCACCCCAGAGCCGCCGCGCGGCTCCATTGAACGGGCGGCGCCGCGCTGCTTCTTAAAGCCGGCACCGGGGCGGCATGTCAGGCCAAAACTTTGGCGCAATTCGCCAAGAAGCTCCGCCCTTCCGCTGCGATCTAGGCTTTGCCGCAAGCATTGGGCCGCGGCGAACACCAATCGTGGACGGAAAAAACATGTCAAAAGGGACATATGAAGAGTTTCGCGACGCACTGCGCGCGTTTGAATCCGGCTGGGACCGGGATCGCTATGACAACGGCGTGATCCAAGACTGGTAGCTCAACCAGTGGGCTGGCGGCAGTGTCAGCGAATTCTATTCCCAATACAGCTCGTGGGGCGATCTGACGGACGGGGAGTGGGATGCGATGTCCTACATGTCCACCAATTCGCTTGGCTTTGTGGGCTACCAGTTTGGCGAAGCGCTGCTGATCGACCTTGGTTACTATGACGACACCATTTTCTACGGTGCCGGTGCGGCCACCAACACGTGGGACGGCAGCTGGACCGGCAAGAACGGTGTCACCACCCTTGACGACTTCATGACCAAAGGCGCGCAGGAGGTGGCGATCCAGGAGGCGTTCGGCCACAACCTACAGATCATCGAAAATGACCTCGCCCAGCAAGGGCTCACCCTCGACGATTTTGTCGGTACGACGACAACCTACGTCGATGCCGGGCAAACGGTGACCGTTGAGCTGTCGCTGACAGGGATCATGGCCGCGGCGCACCTGCGGG
>JBCBZX010000054.1:0-13058 GCA_039815105.1 Pseudomonadota bacterium | reverse complement strand
CGAAGCCCTGTTCGGCGATGCGACCGAGGATCAATCCAAGGACGATGGGAGAGACGGAGAAGCCGCGTTTGGTGACGATCCAACCGATCACGCCGAGCACGATCATAATGCCGACGTCAGAGATGGAATTGCGGATGGCGAAAGAGCCAATGACCGTCATAAAGGCAACAATGGGCACAAGACCCGCTTTCGGAGCCTGCACGATAGCGCGGTAGGCAAACCGCCCTATCAACAGACCCACGGGCAACATGAGTATGGTGGCCAGCAACAGGCCAAAGATGAATGTGTAAACAATGCTCGCGCCATCGCTGAACAGGCTCGGCCCGGTGCGCACACCCTGCACCAGAAGTGCGCCGAGAATGACTGCGTCGGGCGGCGTACCCGGTATCCCAAGAACCAGCGTAGGGATGAACCCGCCTCCCACCGTGGCATTGTTCGCGGACTCGGTGGCGACGATACCGGACGGGTTGCCCTCGCCAAATTTGCCGTCTTCCGGATGCTTCCCGCCGCCGGAGCCCTGGCCGGAACGCCGGGCTTCGGAGTAGGCCACCAGGCCTGCGATGGAGCCACCCGCACCGGGCAGCGCGCCCACCAGCGTGCCGATGACAGAGCTGCGAATGACGTTGAACTTGTTGCGCGCCATGGCAGCCATGGCTTCGCCCAAGCGGAAGCCACGGGTCTGGACTGCTTCCTTTAGGTGCCGTGCGGGCGTGGCAACAAGGTCGATAAGGACGGGAATGCAATAGAGCCCGATCAGGGCTGACACCGTTTCGATGCCACCCAGCAATGTGGTGGATCCAAACGTGAAGCGCACCTCGGCGCTGGTTTCGGAAATGCCGATGGAGGCGAGCAAGAGACCGAAGCAGGCGGCTATGATGCCCTTGAGAAAGTCACCGGTGGACAAAGCGGAGATGAGAGAAAGGCCGAAAATTGCGAGCCAGAAATATTCCACCGGCCCGAAGGCGAGGGCAGCCTCAGCCAAGGGAGGGGCTAGCAAAAGAAGTGCAAATGCCCCCACCAATCCGCCTACAACAGACGACAAACAAGCGACGGAAATCGCCAGATCACCATCGCCGCGCTTGGCCATGGGGTATCCATCAAATGTCGTCGCAATCGCTGATGGCGTGCCCGGCGTGTTGAGCAACACAGCGGCATAGGCACCGCCATAGATGGCACCGGTATAAATCGCGCCCATAAGGATGAGCGCGCTGTCCGGCGACATGGAGAACGTGATGGGAACGAGAACGGCCACGGCCATTGTGGCGGTGAGGCCCGGAATGGAACCGATGATGGTGCCAGCGGCCACGCCGCCCAGAGCCAATAAGAGATTTAGCGGCGTGAAAGCCGAAATCAGATAGTCGAGCATTGCACGCTCCCCCGCCTACAATTGTCTCGAGAAATGGCGCGCGCCCAATTTTGAGCGCGCGCCAGATGTTTCAAACAGTCAGCAACTACTCGATAACACCTGCAGATTTGGCGGCTTCAATGTAGCCTTCGGCCAGGCCCGAGATGAAATTGTCCATCTCTTCTCCATAGGCCACGTCGACCAGAGCGAAGCCACCATCAATCATCTGCTTCTGGAAGTCGGGGTCGGCATTGATGGATGCGATGGCATCTGACACCGCTTGACGCGTTTCTTCCGACGCTGAAGATGGCACCGCAATGCCGCGATAAGCGCCTGACACGATGTCATAGCCCAGCTCGGTGAAGGTCGGCACGTCGGGGAAGGCTGGATGGCGCTCTTCCATGGCGACGGCCAGCATGCGCACCTTGTCGCCCTGCTTTGCGCCGACAGTGGTGTAGCCCCATTCGGCTTTCACCTGATTGCCGAGCAGCGCGGTTACGGCTGCTCCCGTGCCTTTAAATGACACATAGGTCGTTTCAATGCCGGCCATGGCGTCGAATTGAACCTGTACCAGATGATTGGCCGTGCCCTTGCCAGAGCCGGAGAAAGTGAGCTGGCGCGGGTTTTCCTTTGCGAACGCAATCAAATCATCCAGCGTTTGGAAATCACTGTCCGCGTTCACCACAATGGCGTCTGGCGTGTAATGGAACATGTAGACGGCCGTGATGTCGTCGGTTTTGAAGCCAACATCGCCTTGCTCCGGCTTGATGACGATGTGAGGCAGATTGATGCCCATGATCGTCGTGCCGTTACCAGCCATGGTGTTGAGTTGCGACCACCCCACGGCACCGCCGCCACCAGGCTTGTAAGACACGACCAAATCTTCGCCGAAGAGTTTCTTGAAGAAGGGCTGCTGGAGACGAGCCGTCACATCGGACTCGCCACCTGGGCCGAAGGGAATGATGTAATCCACCTGGCCGGACGGGAAGTCCGCAGCCGTGGCAGGCAAGGTTGCAAAAGAGGCGACAGACAGCGCGACAGCGCCGACACCGAGGGTAAGCAAGTTCTTTTTCATGGCATGTCCTCCCAGATCATGAACCGGAATTGGACTGACAAGACCGGTGCTTGTCAAATCCATGTTGGTGATAACAGTTTACAGCATGAAGTCATTTGAAGCGCTCATCGACCATCTTTCATCCCTCACAGGCCGGGAAAAGCGAATAATGTTTGCAATTGCTGGCCCGCCGGGAGCAGGAAAATCCACGACAGCGGTTCGAATTTGCGGCGCCCTGACAGGTTTGGGCGCCAAAAGCTGCGTCGTGTCGATGGATGGATTTCATCTGGATAATCGAATTTTGGGACCGCGGGGCCTGCTTGAACGCAAGGGCGCACCGGAAACATTCGATGCGGCAGGCTTTGTTGCTCAGATCAACAGACTGTCAAAAGGCGAGGATGACGTTGCTATCCCAGTGTTCGATCGTGATAGAGACATGGCCATCGCCGGCGCAAATATGGTTTCGCAACAAGATGAGATCATCATTGTCGAGGGCAATTACCTGTTGTTGAATGATGCCCCGTGGAGCCAACTCCTTGGATTATGGACCGAAAGTGTTCTGATCAATCCTGGTATGGATGTGCTGCAAACACGACTGGTGCAGCGCTGGATCGACCATGGATTGAGCGCGGACGAGGCCCGTGAACGGGCAATGGGCAACGATATGGCTAATGCCCGCACAGTGCTTTCACGTTCGGCTGGGCCGAGCATTCAGTTAAAGCCGGACGCATTGGGTTAGGTTCGGCCTTGCCATTTGTTATGTTGTAACATATCACACGACATGATCCCCAAGGTGCGGTAAAGTGAAATGCGCAAGCAAGGCCACGAGACCCAAAAAGAAGTGCTGGCCATTTTACTCAACAAAAGAGCGCCGCTGACGGCCTATGAAATTCTCCATGAGATGCGTGCGTCACAAGGCAGCGATAAGCTAGCCGCGCCAACCATCTACCGGGCGCTGGCGGCTTTGACGGGTGATGGACGCGCCCACCGCATAGAATCGACCAATTCATATCTGGCTTGCACCCATGAGGGCCATGAAGACACCGCAGTGCTCGCCATCTGCGGGGATTGCGGCAACGTTGAGGAACAGGTCGATGCCGCGGTGACCAGCAGCCTTGAAGACCTTGCGCAGACCAATGGGTTTCGCCCGGAGCGCCACGTCATCGAGGTGCACGGCACCTGCGGCGATTGCATTCGCAAGGATGCGTCATGAACGGATATCGGTTGCTGCTATCGGGGGTCCTAGGCCGTTTGGCGGGCGCGCTGGCGCTGAGTGCCATCGTGTGGCTGGCTTATGCGTGGGCAACGGCCCCCATCGTGGTGTCGTGATGACCAACGCGCTGACGCTCGAAAATTTAACATTGGGTTATAACCGCCACCCCGCCGTGCACCACTTGGATTGCGTGTTTGAGAGCGGCTCAATGACAGCGGTTGTGGGGCCCAACGGGGCCGGAAAATCGACTCTACTCAAATCCATCGTAGGCCTTCTTGCGCCCATGGAGGGGCGCGTGACCAATTCAGGTGATAAGAGGATTGCTTATCTTCCACAGCAGTCCGAAGTGGATCGTAGCTTCCCACTTCGCGTCGCGGATTTGGTGGCCATGGGTTTGTGGGAAGATATTGGTGCCTTTGGCGGCTTGAGCAAGGCAGCCCAGCATCGCGTCGCGGATGCTCTCAATGCCGTGGGTTTGAAGCGATTTGCCAAGCGGTCCATTGCGGCTCTGTCCGGCGGTGAGATGCAGCGGGTTCTATTTGCGCGGCTGATCCTGCAGGACGCGGATGTGATTTTGCTTGACGAGCCGTTTGCGGCGGTGGACGCCCGGACAACGGCGGACCTGCTTGAACTGATCCGTCAGTGGAACCGCGACGGCAGGACGGTGATTGCAGTGCTCCATGACCATGACATGGTACGCGAGCACTTCCCCAACACGCTGATGCTCGCGCAGGAACTGGTGGCCCATGGCCCCACATCTGAGGTGCTCACGCTGGAGAACCGCGCCCGTGGGCGGGGCCTGACGGAGATCGTTCACCACGCCCATGGCAAGGGTGAAGTGTGTGAACGAAGCGTCGCTTGATGAGACAGTTCTGATGTTTACTGCACTTTACGACGCGCTGATCGCGCCCTTTGTCGAATTTTCCTTCATGCGGCGTGCTTTGGTGGGAAGTTTTGCAATTGCTCTGGGCGCTACGCCGGTTGGGGTTTTCCTAATGCTGCGCCGTATGAGTTTGATGGGTGATGCCATGGCCCATGCGATCCTTCCAGGAGCAGCCATTGGCTATCTGTTTGCTGGCCTCTCACTTGGCGCGATGACGGTGGGCGGCATTGTGGCGGGGTTGGTGGTGGCGCTGGCCGCAGGGTTTGTCGCCCGTGCTACCGCATTGCGGGAGGATGCGTCGCTGGCATCATTTTACCTGATCTCGCTGGCGGCGGGTGTTGCCATCGTTTCCATGCGCGGTAGCAATGTGGATGTCATGCACGTGCTGTTCGGCACAGTATTGGCGCTGGACAATGCGGCGCTTGCGCTTCTGTGTACATTCACCACCATATCGCTGGTAACATTTGCAATCATCTTCCGGCCCTTGGTGCTGGAATGTGCTGACCCTCAGTTTCTCAAGTCTGTCAGCAAATTAAGTGCCATGACCCATTTTGGCTTTCTGGGACTGGTGGTGCTCAACCTTGTGGCGGGCTTTCACGCCCTCGGCACGCTTATGGCGGTGGGCATCATGCTGCTACCGGCGGCTGCATCGCGTTTCTGGACCGACGGCCTGGGGGAAATGCTGGTGATGTCCGTCGGCATCGCAACCTTGTCGTCGGTTGCCGGACTTCTTGTCTCCTACCACGTCGCCGTGCCGTCCGGCCCGGCGATCATTCTTGCTGCGGGCGTGATCTATCTTTTCTCGCTCGTCATCGGACCCCATGGCGGCCTCGTTCGCAGCCTTCTTCCTCAACCTCACTACAGGGCCTAATCATGATCACACGTCGCTCAATTCTCTCACTACCGATTGCTTCCGCAGTTGTTGCGTTTGCCCCCCTGCCCGCCATCGCCGATGAACCGGTGAAGGTGGTCGCCACTTTCTCGATCCTCGCTGATCTGGCCGAGCGGGTCGGTGGCGAGCATGTCGAGGTAACCGCGCTGGTAGGTCCGGGCAGCGATCCCCATGTCTACCGCCCCACCCCTGCCGACGCACAGACACTCGCGAGCGCAGATATTCTCATCGAGAACGGCCTGACATTTGAGGGCTGGCTGGAGCGTCTCGAAGAGGCGTCAGGCTTCTCTGGCAAAGTGGTCGTAGCCTCCACCGGTATCGAGACCATCGAAGGCGGTCACGACGATCATGACGATGACCATGATGACCATGATGACCATGATGACCACGATCATGGCGAGAAGGACATGAAAGCCAAGAAGGCCGACGATCACGACCACGACCACGACCATGGGGATGGGCATGGGCACGACCATGATGATGAACACGACGGTCACGATCACGGCGAGAAAGAGATGAAGGCTGAGAAGGCCTCCGACCATGACCATGACCATGACCATGACCATGACCATGGATCCGAGAAGGCCAAGGAGGCATCAACAGAGGATGATCATGACCACGACCATGATCACGACCATGGGCATGATGATGACAAGGAGCATGGCGACGATCATGACGACCACGACCATGCGGGACATGACGGCCACGATCATGGCGATGAAGACCCCCATGCTTGGCACAACCCCCTGAAGATGCGCACCTATGTGGCCAACATGGCCGATGCCTTTGTAGAGGCGGTGCCGGCGCATGGGGATGAAATCCGCGCCAATGCCGCCGCGCTGGACGCCGAGCTGGTTGCGCTGGACGCGGAGATCAAAGCCATGTTTGCAGACCTGCCGGCCGATCATCGCACCGTCGTGACGACTCACGATGCCTTCGGCTACTTCGCCGACGCCTACGATCTGACCTTCCTTGCACCGCAAGGCTTGAGCACCGAGACACAGCCTTCGGCTTCGGAGGTTGCGGAGATTGTCCGCGAACTGCGCGAATTGGGGCACGCCGCTCTTTTCGTCGAGAATTCAACGGACCCGCGGTTGATCCAGAGCATTGCCGACGAAACCGATCTGACAATTGGCGGAACGCTCTATCCGGAAGCGCTGAGCGACGCCGATGGCCCGGCGGCAACCTACATCCAGCTGATGCGCCACAACGCGACGCAGATCGCAGAAGCGCTGAAGGACTAACCAGCTTCGAAGCTGCTGGTCATCATTAGATGACCAGCAGTTTTGTGCCGCTGCGCACATTGTCATACAAGTGAATGATGTCCTGATTCATCAGGCGCACGCAGCCTGATGAAACCGCCTTGCCGATCGTCCAATATTCGGGCGTACCGTGTAACCGGTACAGCGTATCGACCCCATCTTGAAATATGTAGAGCGCCCGGGCGCCCAAAGGGTTGTCCAGGCCAGGTTTCATACCGCCATTCGCGGCGCTGTACTTTTCCAGTTCGGGCTCCCGCTCAATCATCTCGGCGGGCGGCGTCCAGGTCGGCCAGGGCCGTTTCCACGCCACTTCCGCACGCCCTTTCCAGCCAAACCCTTCCCGCCCCAGGCCCACACCATATCGCATGGTTGTTCCATCGCGTTGTACGTGATGTAGAAAATAGGTTCGCGTGTTTACGATGAGCGTGTTGGGGCCCTCCCCAGTGCGATTGCGCACCTCACGTCTCAGAAACCTGTTTGGAACCCGCTTCAGATTCACCGCCGGAATCGGAAATTTTTCATTGGGCTTTGGCCCATACATAAGGGCGAAGTCCCGCGCGACAGGTGTGCGCTTTAGGGCAGATGGGGGCGCTTCAGCGCTGGTGGTGCAGCCGGTGATCGCAACTGCAGACAAGCCCAGCCAGACATGGCGGCGTGTTAGATGTGAAGGGTTTGTCATGGAACACATTTCCGGGGATTGAGGACGCCAAGATAAGGGTCAAATTTGTTGCTCAAGCCCTACACGCAAAGTGTCCGGCCTACGAGATGGGCAATTGTAAAAAGAGCGACAGGTTGCGTCACAAAATAGTCAGAGCTTCGCAAGGTCATGTTGCAAGACGGGCAAAAAAAGAGGGCAGCCGCGCAAGCGCGAACTGCCCTCCAGAAAGCGATGACCAAACCCCCAAGGTCAAAGCTCGAAACCCGGCGCCAGCGTAAGGAAACCAACGCGTCGCCGATGTCACATTAATGTAATAAGAGTTGAAGGCTGTAAAGACCGCTTTTGGCCGTCGAGATAGAAATTGGGCCGTTTTATGAAAACGTGCCCATTGAGCAACAGATTTTGAAGCTAGTCCGCTGTCTGAAGCGCAAGTTCGATATATTTGTTCCGCAATAGCTGGGTAACGGGACCAACTTTACCCTCGCCAATCGGCTTGCCATCCAGGCTGGTAATGCCTTGAACCAGTGCGCCGGCGCTTGTGAGGAACAGTTCATTGGCGCCTGCGGCTTCATCCGGCGTAAATGGTCTTTCCTCAACGGCGATCTTAAGATCCGCACACACATCGAAAATAGAGGCACGCGTAACCCCCGGCAACACGTCGTTTGAAAGCTGTCGGGTGATCAGCCGATCGCCCTTAATCATATGAATGGTGGAAGACGACCCTTCGGTTATGAAGCCGTCCTCCACCATAATGGCCTCGCCGGCTCCGGCTTGTTTGGCAATTTGCTTTGCCATGGTCTGTGGAAGAAGTGCGATGCTCTTAATGTCCCGACGCTTCCAGCGCAGATCAGGGACCGTGACCGCTGCAATCCCATCGTGCGCAGCCGGTGTGTTCACAAGGTCGGTCTGACGGACAAATGCGAAAAGCTGCGGGTCTGATGTTTCGGGGAAAGCGAAGTCACGCTCCGCCACACCACGGGTGATTTGAAAGTACACGCGCCCCTCGGTGACGCCGTTGGCCTCTATCAAGCCAGCAATGCGGCCCTTCAGCTCGTCCATGGCCATGGGTAGAGGCAAATCGATTTCGCCGCATGAGCGTTCGAGCCGATCCCAATGGCGTTGGGCGTCCAACATTTTGCTGTCGATTATGGCGATCACTTCATAAATCCCGTCGGCGAACAGATAGCCGCGATCAAAGGGCGATATGCGGGCGTCGCTTTCATCAATCAGTTGCGTGCCGACGAGACATTTCATGACTTGTCCAATCTGATCATGATTTATCCGATCTGGCTTTCTGCCATGGCGTGCAAAGTGGCGGCTCGTTGTCCGGAGCGGCAATAGGCGAAGATCGGGCGGGGAAGGTCCTCCCATGCATCGATGAACTGCGTGAGATTGTCAGGTGTGATGCCAATATGGCCCAACACATCGATCTTGCACGCCTTCAAACCAAGCTTTTCAGCCTCGGCGGCTATGGTCTCGAAATCAGTTTGACCAGGATCCTCGCCATCGGGCCGGGTGCAAAGCACAGACTTAAAGCCTGCTTGGACAATCATGGGCAGATGCTCGACGCAAATCTGGCCTGTGACCACATAATCATCGGCCACGCGCCGCGCTTCAATAGGTTCAGCACTCATTCCGCAGCCTCCATCAGACTGGCGGCAACCATCGCATCCTGCCGGGCGCGCAGGCGGGCCAAGTCGCTGCTGGCATCAATCTGCACGTGCTGGCTGGTGATGAGCTCGCCCTTTGCGATCGGTGCGATCACCTTGGCGTGGTGCAACAACCCCACCGGGAGCGCCCCCGCGGCCCGCGCCTCATCGGCGCGCATGGTCCAAGAGCGGTAGCAAGTCTCACCGATGAAATCCAAGCTCTCGCCGGGGGCCATGCTCTTCTTCGCCACGGCGCAGACCTCGGCGGTTGGTGTGGCCAGCGGCACCATATCCGGCCGCCCCGTGAGGACCACGCGTGCGCAGGTTAGAGGCACTTCGAGACTGGTGAGATGATAGGGTCGAACGAAGGTGAAATATTGGCCATTGCCCGTGACTTTGAGGTCCGAACAGCGCTCCTGAATGCGCGGATGCTTCATCTCCGCGACAACGAAGACGCCAGGGTCAAGACCACCTTTCACACAATAATCCACCACGCCCTTTTGGCTCAGCAAACCACCCTCTTCCTTGGGAATGAGAAGCTTGGCCAGGTCATCTGCGCCCCCTTCAGGACCGTGCATTCCCGCGATATCAGGCACCAGACCCGTGGCGTTTGCGATGCAGGCCAACTCCACCATGGTTTTGGATCCATCGACGAACTCCACCAACATGCGAGGGTTCATGTTCCGCCGAACGGCCTCTTCACGATAATCGTCAGGTACCGCGTCAATGTTGAGCGGATTGTTCTTGCCCTTGCCTGCCGCCACAACATCATGACCCATGGCCGTGACGAATTCGATCAGTTCCATCACGGAGCTGGGCTCATCCCCCGCCCCCACAGAATAGACAACGCCTTGCCGGTCGGCCTCTGCCTTGAGCAAGGAGCCGATGGTGATGTCCGCCTCGACATTCATCATGACCAGATGCTTGCCGTTTTGCAGCGCCGCCCAGCCAGTGGTGGCCGCGCATTCCGGCACGCCGGTGGCATCGATCACCACATCCACAAGCGGGTTGGAGATGACCAGATCATTGTCTTCTGTCATTGCCAGCCTGCCAGCCTCAATGGCACCGGTCATGGCGCTGGGGGTTTTGGCCTCCTGACCATGATCGGAATCATAGCCTGCAATCTGTATGGCATCGGTAATTCGACCCAGAGTACGCGACCCTACTGCGGCAATTTCCAGCCCATGCATATGGGCGGCCTGGACAACGAGATCGGTGCCCATTTGACCGGCGCCAATGACGCCGACGCGCACGGGATTGCCATCGGCTTGGCGCTCGGCAAGATCCGCGGCCAAACCGACCAGTGGCACGTTGGGAACTGGTGGAGACAGAGTTGGTCTAGGATTCATTATTCAGCCGCCTCGCGCGGTTCGATGTGTTCAGTTTGTCCATTAGCGATGCCGTAGCCGCCGCCGGAGGGCGTTTCAATCTGTACCGTATCGCCAGGCTGCACTGTAAACTGGCAGCGGGCGGGCATTACTTCGCGGCGGCCATCGGCATGGATTAAAGTGTTGCGGCCCAAAGCACCATCACCACCACCTGCCAAACCGCGCGGCGGGATGTGGCGATGGCCGGTGAGGAATGAGACGTCCATCTCTTCCTCAAAACGCACGCGCCGAATGGCGCCGTCGCCACCATTGAATTTGCCAGTTCCACCCGTATCGCGACGCACGCCAAACTGTTCCAACACAACCGGGAAGCGCAGCTCCAGCACTTCTGGATCAGTGATGCGTGTGTTGGTCATGTGCTGGTGCACGGCGGACGTGCCGGGATGGTCGACACCTGCGGGCGACCCCCCGCATATGGTTTCATAATATTGGTGCCGGTCATTGCCGTAGTTGAAATTGTTCATCGTGCCCTGGGCGCCGGCCAACACGCCAAGGGCGGCAAACACGGCATTTGTGGCGGCCTGGCTGACTTCAACATTGCCGGCCACAACCGCCGCAGGATATTGCGGTTTGAGCATGGAGCCTTCAGGCAGGATGATGTTGAGCGGCCGCAGGCAGCCGGCATTCATGGGGATGTCTTCATCCACCATGCAGCGGAAACAATAGAGCGCCACGGCACGCGTAATCGGCTCCGGCGCATTGTAATTGTCAGGCTGCTGCGGGCTGGTACCGGTGAAATCAAGGGTCGCTTCCCGGCGGTCTTTATCCACAATAATGCGCACGCGAATTTCGCAAGGGGCCTCATCGGTGTGCTGGTCCATGCGCAAAACGCCAACACCGTCTGAAAGCCGGTCTATCACGCGGCGCACGGCGGTTTCGGCAAAATCCTGAACATGGGTCATGTAAGCGTGAACAGTGGGCAGGCCGTACTGGCTCACCATGGCATGCAGTTCTGCAACGCCCTTTTCATTGGCCGCGATCTGGGCTTTCAGATCCCCGATATTGTCTTCAATAGCCCGGACCGGATAGGTGGCGCCAAGCAGTTTGGCCCGTATCTCCTCATCTGCGAAAACGCCTTCTCGCACCAGATACATGGGGTCGATGAGAGCGCCTTCCTCCTCAATGGTGGTGGCCAGCGGGGTCATGGAGCCTGGTGCCATGCCGCCCACATCTGCGTGGTGCCCTCGGGACGCCACGAAGAACAATGGCGCCTCATCCGCAGCCTTTTCCTGCGCAAAGACCGGCGTCACCACCGTGATATCCGGCAGGTGCGTGCCGCCATTGTAAGGGGCATTGATCACAAACACGTCGCCACGCTTCATCACAGGGAAAGCGTCCATGACGCTCATGACAGACCTGTCCATGGAGCCCAGATGCACCGGCATGTGCGGCGCATTGGCGATCAGTGCGCCATCGCCAGCGAACACGGCGCAGGAAAAATCGAGCCGCTCCTTAATATTCACGGACCGGGCCGTGCGGGCCAGCCGCACGCCCATTTGCTCAGCAATGGACATGAAGAGATTGTTGAAGACTTCAAGCATCACCGGATCCGGCGCCTCTATGCCCGGTGCGGCCACCACTTCGCCGATTTCATCGTCTGCGTTGGCAGCCTCAGCGCGGGCGGTCAGGATGATGTGCCGTTTGGAATTGATCGATAGATCCCAATCGGGTTCGACGATCACGGTGCCGATCGCCTCCACAATGATGGCGGGGCCGGCAATGGTTTGGCCCGGCAACAAATCATCGCGATTATAGACCTTGGCCTCGTGCCAGCTGCCACCGGAAAACAGCTGACGGGCATCAATGGCTTCCGGCGCGGCCTTGGTGGACGGATGGTCGGCTTCGCTTGAATCTGCGCCCCCCGCCGCCAGTTCCACCGAGATCAATTCGATCACCAGTGGCGTCTGCGGCATTAGGAACCCAAATTGCTGGCGGTGCTGGATTTCAAACATCGCCAGCATTTCGGCGAAAGATGCCTGCGGCACTTCCAGGGCAGTGTCCGTGCCACGATATTTGATGTGATAGGCAATCGCTGTTCCGTGGGCATCGGCTTGGACGCCCTGTCCGCGCAGTTCATCCTGGGCTTGCGCAACACTTGCGGAGATTTGCCCGGTCAGAGCGTCCACCTCTGCGGCGGTGAAGGGGCGCTCAACGGAGAATTGACGATTTGCCTTAATGTCCGCCAAGCCCATGCCATAGGCACTGAGAATGCCGCCAAACGGATGGATGATGACCGTTTTCATACCAAGCCGCTCGGCCACGGCACAGGCATGTTGGCCGCCTGCACCGCCAAAGCAATTGAGCGCATAAGACGTCACGTCATAGCCGCGTTCTACCGAGATCTTCTTGACCGCGTTGGCCATGTTCTCATTGGCGATCCGCAGAAAGCCTTCCGCAATTTCTTCCGCCGGACGTCCGGTGTGGGCAGCGATTTCATCGAAGCGTTCACGCACGATTTGAGCGTCCAAACGTTCATCCTGATTGGGTCCGAATACCGCCGGGAACAGGTCTGGATGGAGCTTGCCAACCATCACATTTGCGTCTGTGACCGCCAGCGGGCCACCCCGCCGGTAACACGCCGGGCCGGGGTTGGCCCCTGCACTTTCCGGCCCCACGCGGAAGCGAAAAGTGTTGGCGAACGAAGTTCGGCCATATTCACGAAAAAGAGCTCACCTTCGCCGAGGAATGCTCTAAAGAACAGGAATGCGAAGAGG
>JBCBZX010000128.1:0-8130 GCA_039815105.1 Pseudomonadota bacterium | reverse complement strand
GCCGGACACGGAATCTGGCGATCGGTATGGGGACGGGAACATATATTGCCGTTCTGACCCAGGACGCCATGCCTGCCCACGACCATTGGCTGTTTGATCTGGTCAGCGTGCTGGAACATTACCCAGATGCCGCCGGGGCATTCGGTCCGCACTTTGCCTATCCCGCGCACTCGCAGTTCAACAAGCTTGAGATGCAGACTCACTTTGACGGGTTCCTGCAATTCCCACTTGCAGTTGGCATGGATACGGATCGGGGAAAGTGGGACAGTGGTGACCCTGGCTGGCGCGGCATGATCCATTTCTACTCAGACAATAATTCCTGTATGCGTCGGTCTGTCTGGGAACAAATCCCCTACCCTGAGGTTTCGTTTGGCGAGGATCAGATGTGGGCCAATGAGGTGGTTGAGGCAGGATATCTGAAGGCGTTCGCACCGAGCGCGCATGTGTTCCACAGCCATGAGTTCAGCGAAGAAGAGATGTTCAAGCGCATGAAGTCCGAAGCGGCGTTCTTCATGCAGGAAATGGGCAAGGCCATGGGCCCCACCAATGAAGCTCAACTTGAACGGGCACTTCTTGAGGGCGCCATGGGCATTGAAACAACAGGCAGGCAATACGGCTTCTCGCGGCCTGAGATCGAACAGCGCAAAGCGCTGGAGGTCGCCAAGATCAAGGGCATTTACGAAGCGTTGCGGTCCTGATGCGGAACGTTTGAACTCCTCGCTCACACCTTACGGCTTCGAAGTTAGTCCCGCGCCCGTGAAAGCCTGACACCTTCAGGCATATATTCCTGCAAAATGGCGGCAACCTTATCGCCCTCTGCGCTCCAGGAGCTGTTGTCAACGCGACGCTTTGCTTTGCTCGCCAGGCTCGTCGCATAGGCTTCATCGCTGAGCACCTTCACCAACCCCTCTGCCAGCGATACAGGCGTCATGTGCGCATAGTGGACCTCATCGTCCGCCAGCAGCCACTGTGCGTGGGCGCCATCATTCATGACGATTGGGCAGCCGCACGCAGCCACTTCCATGGGAAGCAATGACAGATTGGTCGCAGACAGCAAAAGTGCCACATCGGACTGCGTGTGAACTTCCGCAAGGCCCTTGGCGTCCAGAACACCGGCATCGCGATAAGCAAAAGGCAGCCGAAGGCCACCCAGGTCTGCGCCGGCCATCACGACATCTACATCCACGCCCATCTGCTTCAATTGTCGGACGGCGCGTTCGATGGCGAGGACTCCAATATCAAAGCAACGGCGGGCCGTGCTGGGCCGAGCGTAGAAAAAGATGGTCGGGCGGACCCGTTCTATTCGCGTGTGTTTTCCATAGATGTCGTGGTCAACCGAAAAGCCGAATGCGCGGGTTGTCATGGCGTGTTCGGTCGCCAGCTTTTCAGCCAGCCATGTGCCAGCCGTAATGCCCTTTAAGCCAAAGTCATATGTCTGCTCGGCGAGGTGATACTCGTCACCCTTGGCAAAAAACCACGGCTCATAGTCCTGAACGAAATAGCAGCGCTCGAGCGTGTCCTGGTAGCCTTTGCAAATTTGGGCGGTCTGCCATCCAGTCGCGATGGTGAAGACTGCGGGCCGACACGCATCGTCGCCCAAACCCACTGTGACGCCGGACAATCCATACGCATCTTGGATAAACGCCACCGCTTCTCCTTCGCTTTTCCAGCGGTGAGGTTCACAGACCACGATATGATGCTGGTTATAACCCCGCGTTTGCAGCATCGAAATCATACGAAAAATGGTGATGTGCCCGCCTGAGGACCGCCCCATATCAGGTACGATCCAATTGATGGCCACCTCTGGAAAATCATCTGGCCGCAGCTCGATGCCGAAACCCGAAGACGCATTGAGTAGCTTGCGGTTGCGCTTAAATGCGCCCGGGCTTTTTCGTCCCTTAAGCGCCTTGCCGATCACCCATCGAGTGATATTGACGGTGTTCTCTTTGGTGCGAAAAAACTGCGCCACATGATGGCGCCTAGGGCGCGGCAAACGCAGCTTGGGTTTCGCTGCAGATGCAGCTACGGGCAATGGGTCAGTGTCGGGCCAATCCGCATCGGTGATTTGGGCTTGCAGACGACCATCGAGATGGCCCAACCGCGTTGCATAATGATTGCGAAAGCGCTCGATCTGGGCAGCCAATCCAGGTTTTGGCAAGGATGCTGCAGAAATTGCGCGCAGGTCCTTTACAGTTGCCACAGCGCTGGTTTTGACCGCCATCCAGCCTTTGCAGCCAAGCTGATAACCAAAGGTCTTCGCAAAAAAGAGGCTTTCCTGTGCAGCGCGTTTTCGTGTCTCTGCCGGGGCATATTCATGCGAATGCCGCACCACCGCATCCTGTGCGTAGGCAATGGCACCACGCTTCAACAGCACTTCCCATGCCCAGGCCTGGTCCTCGCCAAACTCAATTTCCGAATAAGGCGTTTGCTCCCAAACTGAGCGGCGCATGCATGAATTATTATCGGAGTAGAAGTGCAGCCGCTGTCTATAGGACATGTCGGAGGCAAAGCGGGGGAGATCATCCAGACGGGCGACGGTCACCGCAGACATGGCGTCAAAATGCCGACGCATATCCATAATGGTGAAAGCTGTCGCGCCGGCGTGCGCAACATGCCTGCCGAACACGCCCCAGACGGTTTTGTCGTCCTCAAAAGGTTTGATGAGGTTGGCCAGCCAGTCATCGTCATCAGGTATGGCATCATGGGTCAGAAAAGCGCAAAACTCGGCTCGACTGTTCTCAACACCCAGATTACGGGTTTTGCCATGGCCAAAATCTTCCGGCGCAATTTTTAAGACGCGCACCCTCTCGCCATAGCTTTCAAGACATTCCAGCGACCCGTCGGTCGACCCGGAATCGATTGCAATGACCTCAAAATCGAAGTCCGTCTGCTGCGCAAGAACAGCTTCCAGAACTTGCTTAAGAAGGGGCATTCCATCTTTGACGGGAATGATAACGGAGACATGAGGCGCCAAGGGTTTTCCCTGAAAATCGTCATCTGCGAACATCCGCCCGCATGCAAAGTGTTGATGGCTTCGAGAGCAATTTGAACCTAATGCATTTTGCCAGCTTGGTAATCCCCATTTTCAGAGGCCATCTGGTCAAGCGCCAACAAAACAGCGGCACACATGCCCGGGTGCTACCTCCGTGGCAAGTGGTGCAGACCATTTCCCAGAAAGGGAGATCACGGCGGGTCGAGCTGGGGCTTCCACGCCAAAAAGCAAAAGCCTGGCAACCACGCTTGCAATCGGTCCCCGAGGGTGAGCTCAGCCCGAAGCAGAAAGCGCGGCAGCTTAGGTTTAGCTAAGCCCTATGGACGTGCACGGCACAGGAGGCATGGCGCACCACCCAGGCCGCTGTAGAACCAAGAAAATAGTCGATCAGACCCGGCTTGTGGGAGCCCATGACGATGCAGCCGATATCGTTCTGCTGAGCAAAATCGATGATGGATCGAGACGTATGTCCTTTGATGATTTTTGCCGTGACTCCGTCGGTCTGCGAGAGCTTCTCTTGCAGCATTGTTTGGGCACGTTCAAAACCAGCCGTCACGGCCTTCTCATCCACATAGGCGCTGACTGACCCTTTCAAAGCTTCGTGTACATGAAGGGCAATGACCTCGCCCCCCTCGGCCAGCAGGGAGTGCGCAATCTTGAGCGTGATGGGCGACACGTCATGATCCAGCGCCATGGGAACAAGAATTTTCTGATACACGGTTTGCTTCCCTTAGGTTGAGCGAGTTCTGGCAGCCATATGCTTGCCGCGCGTTCACTCCACTGGTGACAGATCAAAGTTCTCGGTTGGAAAATACTTCGCCAGCCTCACATCGGCGGCTCGGGCGTGCCCTTCCATGCCTTCAAGCCGCGATATACGCGCTGTGGCCAACGCCACCGATTTCGCGCCATCTCGCGTGGCGCGTTGCCACGTCACAATCTTCATAAATTTATGAACACTCAGTCCGCCAGTGTAGGTGGCCGCGCCAGAGGTCGGTAGCACGTGGTTGGTGCCGGTGGCTTTGTCGCCGTAAGACACCGTCGTCTCTTCACCCAGAAACAAGGAGCCATAACAGCTCAGTCGCTCCAACCACCAATCAAGGTCCTCGGCTTGAACGGTCAGATGTTCCGGCGCGTAATCATCTGATGTTGCGGCCACCTCCTCCCGGTCGCTGCACACGATAACCTCGGCATAGTCCCGCCAAGCGGCGAATGCATTGTCTCGATTAACGTCCGGAAGCTCATCAATGAGGCGCGGAACCCGCTCCATGACCGTCTCCGCCAAAGCTCGATCGTCTGTCACCAACCAAACGGGCGAATTGTACCCGTGCTCGGCTTGGCTCACCAGATCGGTGGCGACGATATGCGCATCGGCGGTTTTGTCTGCAATGACGAGACTGTCGGTTGGACCGGCAATCATATCGATGCCGACGCGCCCGAAAAGAATCCGTTTCGCCTCTGCAACGAACTGATTTCCCGGTCCCACCAGAATATTGGCTTTGGGCAAACCAAACAGGCCAAAGGTCATAGCCGCAACGCCCTGTACGCCGCCGATGGCCAATATCTTATCCGCACCACAAATATGCGCGGCATAGATGATGGCGGGCGCTACGCCCACGCCTGGCCGGGGTGGGGAGCAGGCAGCAATGTGTCCGCAACCCGCAACTTTCGCAGTTGTCACTGTCATAATTGCGCTGGCTATGTGGCTGTATCGACCACCGGGCACATAACACCCGGCCGCATCCACCGGAATGGCTTTCTGCCCCGCAACCATGCCCGGCACGATCTCCACTTCAACATCAGATACCGTTGCCCGTTGCGCTTCAGCAAACCGTTTTACGTTGGCGTGGGCGAACTGAATGTCCTGCTTGATCTTCTCGGGAACCAGCGCGCAAGCCGCCTCAATCTCCGCATCCGTCAGCACAACGTTCCCGTCATACCGATCGAATTGTGCAGCGTACTCCAGAGCTTTGTCATCACCCCCGGCCTCGATGTCATTGAGGATAGTCTGAACGATGTCATGGACTTCTGAAGCATCGGACTTGGACGTCAAAACCGCCTTCTTTAAATATTCTCGCGCCATATTTGGTGTGACCTATTGATAGATTTCAGGAAGCAGGGTCGTCGACAATGCCTGGATGTACGCAATCATCAGGACAATGACGAACATGCATAGAACAAACGGTACGGCTCGCGCCGTGACTTTCAGGATCGGCTCCTAGGTGATGCCGGACATCCAAGCAGGTTGGGGCCAAGTGGCTGCGTTAGGAAACCAACACCCAAGGCCGCGATCATCAAGGTGCCCAAAGAAGCACTTCCATTCTCAAGATGCAAGCGCTTACATTCTTGCCGGTCCCATTTCAGAGGCCTAGTGCTTGAAAATGCAAAGGCTGTGGGAAAACCATTGAAAACAATACGACCCATCCCGACGCTGGAAGATGTGGCTGAAATGGCAGCGGTTTCCACGGCCACGGTTTCACGCAGTTTGAACAGCCCTGAACGGGTTGGCGAAAAGACCCGCAAAAGGGTCATGGAGGCGGTTGAGAAACTCGGATACACGCCCAATTTTGCCGCCCAAGTCATGGCCGCCAAACGGTCGTTCACAATCGGTGCCGTGCTTCCGACAATGGAAAACGCCATCTTTGCGCGCGGAATGCAGGCCTTCCAGGAGGAGCTCTACCACCGAGGCTATGTGCTGCTTGTGTCGAGCTTTTTGTATGACCCCGACATCGAAGAAGATCAGATCCGCACCATGGTGGCGCGGGGGGCAGATGGCCTGCTTCTCATCGGCCATGATCGAGATCCCAGCATCTATAAATATCTGCAAAATCATAACGTGCCGACACTGGTGTCATGGATGTATAATGAAGCCGAACCGCACCCTTCGGTCGGCTTTGACAATCGAAAATCCATGGCAAACCTTGTTGCTGAAGTGATTGCGAAGGGCCACCGCAAACTGGCCGCCATCGTCGGCAACAAACAGCACAATGACCGCGTTCGTCAGCGC
Source organism: Pseudomonadota bacterium (assembly GCA_039815105.1). Taxonomy (GTDB): domain Bacteria; phylum Pseudomonadota; class Alphaproteobacteria; order Rhizobiales; family Rhizobiaceae; genus JBCBXA01. Next base: position 2,134 of record JBCBZX010000128.1, on the reverse strand, counting down.
ATTTTGGGCATGAAGGATTCGCTCCGCGCCCATGGGCTCGACACCTCTTCGCTGGAGATTGTCGAAACCCCCAATGACATTGAAAGCGGCGGAGACTCTTTCGAAGCTTTGATGTCAAAATCGCACCAGCCAACAGCCATCATTTGTGGCAATGATGTTCTGGCGGTAGGCGCCATGCGCCGGGCGCGACAGCTCAATATAGACGTACCAGGCGATGTATCTGTCACCGGTTTTGACGACATCGAACTGGCCAAAATCGTGGACCCGCCCCTCACAACTGTTCACGTCCCCCATCAAGAAATGGGTCGAAGGGCCGCCGGTGAGTTGATCAGTCTCATCAAGGGCGAAACTGATGCAGTGGCTGTGAACCTAAAGACCACGGTCAAAATTAGAGCTTCTTTGGGCTCACCCAAAAGCTGAACGTGTAGCTACGCCGCTCCAAAGCCGCCCCCACCGGGCGTTTCCATTACGAACACATCCCCGACTGTCATGGCAGTTTGGTCATTGCCCTTCAATATCTCGACCTCGCCAGAAGCCCTCCGAACGCTGTTCCGACCGGGCGCACCTGCCCCGCCCCCGGCCACACCAAAAGCTGACGTGGTTCGATGGGACGACAGGACAGTCACGGTCATGGGCTCCAAAAACTCAAGCTCACGGACGATGCCGTCGCCGCCATCAAACCGCCCCGCCCCGCCAGAGCCCGCGCGTATGGCAAAGCGCTGTACGCGCACGGGAAAACGTGTTTCAAGCACCTCAGGGTCCGTCATGCGTGTGTTGGTCATGTGGGAATGCACGGCGGAACAGCCATCAAAATCCGGCCCGGCGCCCATTCCACCACAGATCGTCTCGTAATTTTGTAGGCTTTCATTGCCGTAGACAAAATTGTTCATCGTGCCCTGGCTCCCCGCCACAACACCCAGAGCGCCGTACAGCGCCTCCGCAATGGACTGGCTCACTTCGGTATTGCCGGCAATCACTGCTGCCGGATAGCTGGGATTGATGAAACTGCCCACTGGCGCGATGATCTGCAAAGGTTTGAAGCAACCCTCATTGAGCGGAATATTGCTGCCGATCAATGTGCGGAAAACATAGAGCACTACGGCATGGCAAATCGCCAGCGGCGCATTGTAGTTGAGCGGATCCTGCGCCGAGGTTCCTGTGAAATCCACTATTGCCGACCGTTCTTTGCGATCCACTGAGATACCAACTTTGATCACCGCACCACTGTCGAGCTGATAGGTGAACTCACAATCCTCCAAAACGCTGATGACCCGGCGGGTACTCTCTTCTGCATTGTCCTGGACGTGCCCCATATAGGCTTGAACGGTCCGCCGCCCGAACTGCTCGGTGGCACGCTTGAGCTCAGCCACACCGGTGGCGTTGGCGGCGACCTGAGCCGTCAGGTCAGCAATGTTCTGATCCACGTTTCGGCAAGGATATGTGCCAGACGAGAGTAATTTACGGGTCTCGGCATCACGCCATTTGCCCTCTTTCACCAACTGGAAATTGCGGATCAGCACACCTTCTTCGTCAATGTGGCGACTGTCCGGCGGTGCCGAACCCGGCGTTTTGCCGCCAATATCGGCGTGGTGCCCCCGGGACGCCACCACAAAGTCGATCTCCGCTCCCGCGGCGTCAAACACGGGGGTTACAACAGTGACGTCAGGCAAATGCGTGCCACCGTTGAAGGGGTCGTTCATCATGAACACATCGCCCGGCCGTATGGCGCCTTCATTGCCCCGCAGGATGCTTTTTACGCTCGCCCCCATGGATCCCAAATGCACCGGCACATGGGGAGCATTGGCCACCAGATCACCCTTGGCATCGAAGATGGCACAGGAGAAATCCAGACGCTCGCGAATATTCACCGATGCGGCGGTCTTTGCGAGGGTCGCGCCCATCTGTTCTGCAATAGACATGAAGAGATTGTTGGCCACCTCCAGCATGATGGGGTCGACATTGGTGCCAATTGCCTCACTGCGCACCAGATCCTCCATGCGCGTCAGGACCAGCGCACCGCCCGGCTTGGCTTGCGCGCTCCATCCCGGCTCCACAATGGTTGTGCCCGTTGGCTCCAGAACAATAGCCGGGCCACGAATCGTCGTTCCAGGAGCCATCGAGGAACCTCAAAGTC
>JBCBZX010000091.1:0-10310 GCA_039815105.1 Pseudomonadota bacterium | reverse complement strand
CTCGTGGCGGATGATGGCACCGTTTTAATGCTCGATCTGCCAAAGGCCAGAATGCTGGCCGATGGTGAAAAGTTGCACGCCGTGGATGGAAGCCACGTGACCGTTCGCGCGGCCCCTGAATTATTGCTTGAAGTTTGTGGCCGGGACGCGCGCCACCTCAACAGCCTTGCCTGGCAAATTGGCAATCGACATCTGACGGCCCAGATTGAAGACAGTCGCATATTGATTGAGCGCGATCACGTGATTGCAGAGATGTTGCTTGGGCTTGGCGCGCATGTGCGGCACGTTGAAGAGCCATTCAACCCCGAGGGGGGAGCTTACGGGGACCACGGTCACCACCAAAGCCACGATCACACTCACGGGCACAGTAACAGCCAAGATCACACCCACGGGCACCAGCACGCGCATGAGCACGCGCATGAGCATGAGCATGAGCATGACTGATGCTCTGGCCATGGTTCGCGTCATGGCGTGGCTCTCGCCGGCATTTCCCACTGGAGGCTTTGCCTATTCCGCAGGCCTAGAGACCGCGGCGCACGAAGGACTGGTCGATGGCGAAGACACCTTATTGCACTGGGTTTCGTGCCAGCTCACCCAAGGCACCCTGCTGCTGGACGCCAAATTGGTGTCATTGTCCCATCGAGCCCAGACGAGCGAAGTGCTTACAGAGCTTCAAAGTCTGGCCCGCGCTCTGGCTGGCAGCGAACCGAGGTGGCGAGAAACCTTAGCGCAGGGCGACGCCTTTCTTGCAGGCATCGGTGAGCGGCGCGAGTTTGCTGACATGGATGCCAAGGGCACTTTGAAACTCTCCTCACACCAATCGGGATGCCCGCTGGCGGTCGCCATCGGCGCGGCCACAGCCCATGGCGGCGTTGCCCGCTCGATAGCGATTATCGCTTTTCTGCAAAGCGCCGTGGGGCAACAATTATCCGCCGCCATTCGCCTGAATTTAATGGGGCAAAGCGGGGCAGCGCGATTGCTCGATCGGCTGGAAGCATCCATCGTCGGCACAATGGAAAGCGCTCTAAACTGCACAATCGACGACCTGACGTCGGCGACTCCAATTGCAGACATTCTGGCCGCCCGGCACAGCACGTTGGATGGCAGGCTGTTTCTTTCATGATGAGGAATAGATGAGTGAAAATGGACCTCTACGCGTAGGCATTGGTGGGCCGGTGGGAGTTGGCAAAACCACCCTCACCGCCGCCCTGTGCAACGCCATGCGCGACCGATATTCGGTGGGCGTTGTCACCAATGATATCTACACACGCGAGGACGCAGACGCCCTGGTTCGCATGCAAGCACTGTCTTCAGAGCGCATTATTGGTGTCGAGACCGGGGGATGCCCGCACACGGCCATCCGAGAAGATGCGTCGATAAATTTGCGGGCCATTGATGAACTCAAAGCCCGGATCACGGATCTTGACGTCGTTTTCATCGAGTCCGGAGGAGACAATCTTGCAGCCACCTTCTCGCCCGACCTTGCGGACCTCACCCTATATGTCATCTCGGTCTGTCAGGGGGGTGATATCCCTCGCAAAGGGGGTTTGGCGATAAATCGTTCCGACCTGCTGATCCTCAACAAAACAGATTTGGCACCCTATGTCGGCGTCGATTTGACCATGATGGAAGCCGATACTGAAACCGCTCGCAAGGGACGCCCCTTTCAATTCGCTGACCTGAAATCGGGGTATGGTGTGGCTGACATCACGACGTTTCTTGAGGTGGAAGGCGGTTTGATATCAAAACCAAAATTGGCTGAAGGCTAGTCCAGAAATCGGCTTGGAGCAGGCTGAAAGCCCCCCGCCGGGCTAGATGTCGCCCAAGCCAATATGTTCGCCACTATGCAGGCGCGCCTGAACGGACTACACAGCGCCATCTCGCCACGCTTGGTGGCTAAAATCCCGCACGTTTGCGGTGGAAAGATCAAACCTATGCAAGACTTCTCAGGCGTTGCGCGGCCGCTCGCGCAAGCCCTTGAAAAACGTGGCTATCACAAGGCTACCCCCGTTCAGCGCGCGGTCATTGACCCAGCCCTCACATATTCAGACCTGCTGGTGTCTGCCCGCACGGGGTCAGGCAAGACGGTGGCATTTGGCATTGCGGCGGCACCCGGCCTGCTGGAGGACAAAGACCATATGGGCAAGGCCGGCGCTCCGCTGGCATTGATCATAACCCCAACCCGGGAGCTGGCCCTTCAGGTGATGGCAGAGCTCCAATGGCTATACGGTGAAACTGGCGCCAAGTTCGCATCCTGCGTGGGCGGTATGAACGTGCGCACCGAGCGGCAAGCGTTGCAAAATGGCGCACATATTGTAGTCGGCACGCCGGGGCGGTTGCGGGATCACATTTCACGCAAGGCGCTGAACTTGCACCAACTCAAAGTTGCTGTCCTGGATGAAGCTGACGAAATGCTGGACCTTGGCTTTCGAGAGGATCTTGAGTTCATTTTGGCGGCAGCTCCGCAAGAGCGTCGGACACTCATGTTCTCTGCCACAGTGCCCAAGGGTATTGAGCGACTGGCACAGACATTTCAACGCGACGCCGTTCGCGTGCAAACTGATGCTGAAAAGCCGCCGCACAGCGATATTGAATATCGCGCTCTGTTGACGACCCCCTATGACCGCGAGAACGCGGTGACAAACCTGCTGCGGTTCCACGAAGCCGGGGTGGCACTGGTGTTCTGCAACACACGTGCAGCGGTGGCGCGGTTGACGGCTCGCCTGTCCAACCGGGGCTTCAACGTGGTCGCACTGTCAGGCGAACTGGGTCAAACCGAGCGCAACCAGGCACTGCAATCGCTACGCGATGGGCGTGCGCGCGTGTGCGTGGCCACCGACGTGGCCGCACGGGGCATCGACCTGCCGAACCTTGAGCTCGTGATCCATGCAGAGTTGCCCACCAGCCCCGACACACTTTTGCATCGGTCGGGCCGCACGGGCCGTGCCGGCCGCAAAGGCATTAGCGCGTTGCTTGTGGACCCGCGCGGGCGACCAAAGGCCGAACGGCTGCTGCGCTTCGCAAAGGTCAAATACATTTGGGGCCACGCGCCGTCCGCCGATGACGTTCTTAGACGAGACGAGCAACGCATGGTCGCACAAGTGGCTGAAGCGGACGCGCCCACGGTGGATGAAGGTGGCATGGTTGAACAGCTGGTGGAAACATTCACATCAGCTCAATTAGCCACCGCGTTTTTGCGCCAGTGGCGGCAGGGAAATTGCGCCCCCGAAGAGATTGACGTGCCACCGCTGGAGAGCCGTGGCGCCAAAGGTGAGCGCCCAACCCGCGATGGCGAGGCAAAGCCGCGAAACGAGTTCGAAAACAGCGTATGGCTGTCCTTATCCGTCGGCAGGAAACAGCGGGCCGAGCCACGTTGGCTGATACCTTTGCTCTGCAAAAGCGGCGGCATCAACAAGCGCTCAATCGGCTCGATAAAAATGCATACGGACGAAACGCGGGTGGAGCTTGACAGCAAAATTGCCGACGCCTTTTTGGATCGCATCGGCCCGGACCGCGTTTTGGAGAAGAGCATCCGCGTTAAGCTGCTCGATTCAGCCGCTGCCAAAAACCCGCCTCAAGAGCGCGATCATTCCAAATCCAAACGAGACGGAAAATTCAAGGGCAAGGAAGACATCAAGGCCCGAGGCAAACCGCAGGGCAAGCCCGGCGGCAGATATGCCAAAAAGCCCGATGGAAAAGGCAAGCCTGGCCCTGGCGGCAAGCCTAGATTTAAGGCGAAAACTAAGCCAAAGGGCAAGCTCGAACAGGGTTAGTAGGCCCGCTATTGCTGCGGGTCAGCCTTAGGTCGGCATATCGAAGTGCAGGCGTTGGGCCTAATAGTCTTTCTCGAAGAAGATACCCAGCTTGGAATTACCGTCACTGGCAACGCTGCCCTTGGCTTTCAGATCACGCGTAATATCGAGATTAATGCTTACTTCGGCTCCATTGGCACCGGCTTGGGTCTCCAGATACACATTGTCCTGAATATATTTGCCAGCCCGCACGGCCGTATTGCCATCGGAATCGGTGACCACATCCAAATCGTCGACACCCAAGCCCTGGCGTATCTGGTCAGCCAGGCCAGGGCCGTTGCCCCCGGTCGTGAGAGACGCAGCAGCTGACGCAAGGCTTGCGATCTGGAGGGGTGAAAGTGAGCCAATGCCCTCGCCAAACAATATCTGAGCCAGAATCTCATCGTCAGGAAGCTCCGGGGATGAGGTCAATTGCAGCTCCAGATCGGAGGCTCTGCCGCTGAGCGTTATGAACGCCGTCAGGTCGCTTTCCTGCACCTGGGCGACAAGGGTGATCAGCGGGTCGAGGGTTCCGGTCAACCGAACGGAACCCTCGGTCAGGACGATACGCTTGGAGAGGATGGAAAGCCGACCTCGGATGAGGTTGAACGCACCCACAGGGGCCAAGTTCTGCAGCGGGCCTTGCACGCGAACCTGCCCGCCCAATTCTGCATCTACGCCACGGCCGCGCAGGAAAATGCGGTTGGGGGCGTTGATCTGGATATCCAGCCGAGGCCCCGCCCCAGTTCCGCCGCCCGTCGAACCATCCGGCGTCACCTGTTCGATACGCGCCAGCGTTCGAAGTGTTGGTTGGCTTGGGTTGACGTGAACCACCGGCAACAGATCACCGGCCCCGCTGAGGCTGCTGGGGATGGTGATGTTGGCCTCCGCAATATCTATCGTGCCAGCCACCGTCGGCGTGGACGCAAGCGGCCCCGTGACAGTTAGATTTGCGCCAAGATTGACCGTGAATATCTCACCATCAGTGTACCGTGCTTGGGTGAGGTTGATTGCAAGATCGGCCGGCAGCCCAGCGGTCAAACCAACGGTGCCGGACGCCGATATCTGCCCACCACCGGCAAGATTGGCGCTTGAACGGTTTATGGACACGCGGTCACCCTGTAGCGACGCCAAAAGATTGAGGTTTGTCAGGCGCAAGTTTGAGAGCGGATCGGTCACGCCGCCGCCATTCACAGAGACCAGTCCATTAATGCTGGGGTCAGATAGGCTTCCGGTCACAGTGGCTGTAACGCTGCCAGCGCCTGTCAGCCGTGTGCCCCGCGAGGCCACGAAGCGGTTGGCCAGCGACAGCGGCGCTTCGGCGCGGACGTCAACGCGCAAGCCAGCGCCACTTAACGGGATTGTGCCCGAGGCATCAGCCGTCAATCCGCTCCCATTGCGAACGGAAGCGCTGTTAAGCGTCACCGTCTGATCTTCGAAACGACCGGATGCGGACCCATTGAGCGGGGCGATGCCCGCCTGACGCATGGCGTTGGCCCCCACACCCTCGGCGTCAAACGCAAAACTTGCCACCGGTGCGGACGCCATACCAGCCAGCGTGAACCTGCCGGACAGACTGCCCCCAAGACCGGTGCCTGGCGCAAACGCATTCACCACTTCAAGCGGCACAGATTGCAGGGTGCCGGACAAATCCAACATGTCGCCCGTAGTGCCGGCCAACGCGATCTGCCCCGATCCGCCGATGGCGAGCACAATATTTGTCAAGCGGGTCACTCCGTCCGCGACATCTATCTGCGCCGGTGCGAGTAGCTCGGTGTCGCCAAAGGGCGAGTTGACCGACAATGCTTGGACGCTTGCGCTCAGGCCATCGGTGCGGGGGGTGATCTGGGCGATTGTTGCAATGTCGGTTGAGCTATTGAGCCGAGCTTGGGCATCCACTGAAATGGCTTGGCCAGACGTCGCGGCGCTCACATCCAATTCGTTGATAGCTACGCCAGCGCTCGTCGCGTCCCTTGCTGATATTTCGGCAGTTATCTGCGGTGTTCCAAAAACATCTTGGACCTTGCCGGTCGCGGTGCCAGTGCCCACCGCATAGTCCTGCAAGCGGAAACCCGACAGCCGTGCGTCAAAAGCCACATCTTGTTGGTCAGATTGTTGGCTTGGCGTCGACTGACGCGCAAACTCCAACTGAGCTTGCACGGCGCCGCTGGCCTGCTGAAGGACCAGCGCGAACAGATCAGAAATATCTGTTGAGCGAACCGTCAATGCGCCATCAACTGCACCGGAACGATAGTCGAGATCGCCCGTGATGTTGGTCGGCCCCAGTGAAAGCCCCAATTGCGAAAGCTGACCGGCGCCATCGGCGTAAGCTATGTCCGAACTTAGGATGAACTCCGACCCATTTACCGTGCCATCGCCGGACAACTGGCCAACCAGGCTCTCACCGTCCGTCAACTGCCCTTGGAAACCAATCGTAAGCGAGGGAACCGCACGTCCCACAAGACTTGCGCGGGAAACATTACCGCTTACCGATATGGACAGCGGCTGAACCGGCTCGCCTTCAGCTGGCCGCGGCGTTTGATCCAGTTGCACTGTCAGATCCGCCAGACCTTTTGCGCGGTCATCAAGCTCTGAAAGGTCGTTGATCGATATCAACCCGACCAGATCGGCATTGTCGGACGCGTAGGTGCCGTCCAGCGATATTCGGGCTTGTTGACTTTCAAAGGCCAATTGGTCGAATTCAAGACCGTTTTCATCCCGTCTCGCCCGACCATCAAGTTGCGCTGTGCCAGCCAATAGAGCGTCGATTTGGTCTGTGCCAATGCGAACATTTTGCAGATCACCATCAACCGCCAAATCAAAGCCGCCACCGATCAGCTGGGCGGTTCCATCGAGCGCAAGCTCGGCGCGGCCCTCTAACGGGCGCTCGGCCAAAGCTGCAAAACTTCGCAGACTATCGATGGCGGCCACGGCGCGGCCATCAAATGAAAAATCTTCGACCGCACCCTCGCCCTGAAGCTGGAAAGAACTGCTGGCAATCTCGAAGGCCTGCAAAACGGTCCTGCCCGATGCCTCCCAACGACCCTCTAAGGACGCATCAATGCGGTCGCCAAGGGCTTGTTGGAGAGCTGCTTCCACAGCTTGAATACCCTGTGCCGATGCCGACAAGTCAAACGTGACATTGCGCCCGCTACCGCTACCGCCATCGCTCACCACACCGCCGCCGGACAGGCTCACATTGGGTACCGCAAGCTCTTGGGTGCGCAGGTCCTGCACCTGCAATTGCGATATCCACTCATCGGACCTGCCGGCATCAAAGGCCAACGTAAAAGTTGCCGCGCTCAGACTGGGGTTAGGCGCTTGACCCGGAATGACAACAGGCATTCCGTCGGGCAGGCCAAGCTCGGCATTCATATTCAGAAACGAAATAAAGCCGCTTGCCTCTCGCACCAGACGCCCGGTGGCTGCCACGGCCCCACTTTCAACGGTGAAACTATCCACCTCAAAACCGCCTTCAGACGGCACGCTGAACCGCGCTTGAACCAAAGATCGCTGACCGAAAAATGCGCGCTGATTGGGCGCCAACAAGGTGGACAGAGCACCTTCAAGCACGAAGCTGCCGCTCAAGTCGGACGACAGAAAACCGTCATCAAGTTGCAGGCTGCCATTCAAAACGCGGCGTTCTGCAGCGTCCAGCGCCAATGTGAGATCAAGATCCTCAACCGGGCCACCGCCAGAAATCGTGAGTGCAACGGCAGGCTTTTCGTGGATCGACATGAGGTTCACAAGAACACCATCGGCCGGTTCACTTAAACTGACCTCCATCCGGATATCGCGCGCTTGCGCGTCGTAGGTCGCCGCCAGCGACAATGAACCGCCGGGGCCATCCAGCCGCTCAACCGTCAACTCGGTGTCCAGATTGCCATCAGCAAGGGCAAGACGACCATCTAAAGAAAGTGTCGCTTCGAGACCAAAGACGGGCTGGGCGAACATAGCACGCTCAAGCGCCAGGCGTTGAACATCCACGGCCACCGGCAATTGCGGGATGGCCAAGCCGCCTGCCTCCGCATCAGGGAGGCTTTCATCGGCGGCGGGCATCCGGCTCCAGTTCAACTGCGCCGCCGACAGGCTCTCTACCTCAAGGCGACCACGCAGTAAGGCGGATCTGTTCCAAACCAAACGAGGTTCGCTCAATGTGAGCCAAACACCATCCTCGTCGGCAATTGTGATGGACGCTAAACTCACATCCGATGACAAGGTGCCCTGCAATCCATTGAGCTGGATTTGCATATTTGGCGAGGAAATCTGCTCCTCAATGAAGCGCACAAAGCGGGACTTCTCCTCAGCGTCAACGTCTTGCGACAGAGCTGGGGTGGCGCACACCAGCAGCGCGGCCATAATCGAGAAGAGCGACCGAAGATAACGCATCAGAATGCCTGCCCTATGCCAGCATAGATACCAAAGCGGCTGTCACCTGCCCGGCGCACCACTGGAATGGCAACGTCGAGCCTTATTGGCCCCAGACCCGTTTTGTACCGCAGGCCAAGGCCTGCGCCCACACGCAAATTATCGTCAAAATTCGGCAAGGCGTTTGAGCCCACCGCACCGGCATCTACGAAGCCCACAAGGCTGATATTGTCAGTCACACCCTGACGAACCTCCACGGAAGCTTCCAGCAGCGAACGACCGCCAACTGTCTGATTACCGGGCCCGGTGACGCCGATGGAGCGATAGGCGAAGCCACGAACCGAAGCGCCGCCACCCGCCAGAAATGTTGTATCGGAGGGCAGTTGAGACAAGGGAGCCCCGGCGATGAGACCCGCTTTCACCCGTGCAGCAAGCACCGTGTTACTATCTTCACCCAGCCCCATGAACGCACGGCCCTCGCCCTCAGCCTTCACAGCAACATTGCCGAAAACCCATTCGTAAAAGGGTGAGATTTCACCGGTTACGAAGAAGCCCTGAGTCGAATCCAACTTGTTGTCACGGCTGTCAAAGGTGGCACCCGCTGCAGCCCCAACCAGACCAAAATTGCGAATGCCAAAGGCGTCATTGTAGCGGCCATAGCTGCCAAATGCCCGCCCATTTAAGGTCCAAAGATCATTGGCGAAAAATTCTCCGGCCACATAGGTCTCAGCTTTTGTGGCCGTGTAGCTATCCAACACGTCGCGTTGCGCAATTGTGCCCAAGGTTAGATCGAGATCGGGGTGGAAGCGGCCGGGGAGCACTAGGGTGCTCGACAGCAAATAGTCCAAGCTGCCAGGCCGGAAGGTGGGGCCAATGCCAGAAACGCGGCCATCGAAACGCAGGCGCTCCGCCCTGCCCCAAAGATTGCGATGGAGCCAGAAGGCTTCAGCGCTCAAGCCATCGATGGTTGACACTGTGGCACCAACACCGAAACGACGGAGCTTCCTTTCACTCACTTGCACGGTGAATGGCAGCAATCCGTCGGGGCCAATCTCGTCGGCCTCGACAATGCGCGACGAATTGAAAACACCCAACCTCTGGAGCCGCGACTGGGCTCGTTTGAGATCGTCGGGATTGTAGACATCGCCCGGGCGAAGCGCCGCCTGCCGGGCGACAAATGCCGCGTTCATCCGTTCGGTGCCGTTGACCGTCGTTTCCCCGTAGCGCGCCAGCCGCCCGGGGTCTGTGGTTATCTCGGCATCCAACTCTCGATCGCCGTGGCGTGCGGTGAAATTGCGACCTTCGATACGCGCCTTAGCATAGCCCTGCGCGCGCCAGCCCTCAACGGCCAAACGCTCAGCCTTGTTGGCCGTCGTCGCAAACGCCGGTTCGCCAGTCGCAAAGCCTGTATCTGCCAGCGCCCGGCCAAAGGAGCGGCCATCCGATGCTGCAACCGGCGGATTTTGAACCAGAGCGTCGCCAAAGCGGTATTGGTCCGATGGCGTGACGGAAATCACGATGTTCGCGCCGTCGGGCAATTGCGTGGTCAAGGGTAGGTCCGAAACCTCCCGACCTTGCCATGTGATGGAGATGGAACCGCCATAGCGGCCATCATTGTACAAGCCCGCAAGTATGTTTCGGTAGTCGCCTTGGGCGGTGTTCAACAGCCCGGCCGAGCCAGAGGCCGGTGTTTCGCGGCCATCCCAAAGAGCGGAGGATGTTTTGATGATCTCCTCAACCTCTTCGGCTGCGCCATAAGCGACGTTCACCGAGACGGAGTAAGTGGTGGGGTCTATGATACCGTCAGCCAATGCGCGCTGGGTGGCGTCGGGGCAATCCCCCCATAAACAGCGGCCAAACAGTTCAAGCGCATAGGCGTGCGATGGCACGCTCGCGGCCAGAGCAATGCCTACAAGGAACGGCGCTATTTGCGGTTTGAACCGAATACTCTTTACTCTTTCCACTTGGCCCTTGGTGACCAGTGTCGGGGCAACCGGAGCGGCCAGACAGGGCGGGTTAGTAAGGCATACCACGGACCAGGACAAAGGCTAAGAAATCTTGTGACACCAGGGAAAGTGTCGGCCACCTCGACTGGGACGTGGCAACGGACAGTCGGTGTCAGGCCCTCGCTTCCGCCGTCCTCGCCACCGT
>JBCBZX010000291.1:0-3958 GCA_039815105.1 Pseudomonadota bacterium | reverse complement strand
TTTGTCGATGCAGGCCGCTGCCCACAGCCTCGAAAAGCACAATGGTGGTGAGGGCCTTTTGATGGGCGGCGTCCCGGGTGTTGCGCCAGCAAAAGTGGTCGTGATTGGGGGCGGCGTGGTGGGCCTGAATGCCGCCAAGATGGCTGCTGGCATGGGGGCTGATGTTACAATTTTGGACCGTTCACTGCCGCGGCTTCGCCAGCTTGACGACATTTTCGCGGGCCGCGTTAAAACGCTTTACTCCACCATGGACGCGCTGGAATCTCAGTGTTTCGCGGCTGACGTCGTTATCGGTGGCGTCCTTATTCCCGGGGCTGCCGCGCCAAAACTGGTGACACGGGCTATGCTGGGAGAGATGAAGGACGGCTCGGTTATCGTTGATGTTGCGATCGACCAAGGTGGCTGTTTTGAAACGTCGAAGGCCACCACACACCAAGATCCGACTTATGTGATTGATGGTGTTGTGCACTATTGCGTTGCAAACATGCCTGGTGCCGTTCCGCGCACATCCTCTTATGCGCTGAACAATGCAACTTTGATGCGCGGCCTGGCGCTGGCAGATAAAGGTCTGGCCGCTTTGGCGGATCCGCACTTGCTCGCTGGGCTGAACGTGCATCAAGGCCGGGTGACCTATGCTCCTGTGGCCGAAGCGCTTGGCTATGATTACACACCTGCGGCTGAGCTTTCTCTGGTGGCGTAAGTCGAACAGGACCTGACAAAGGCCACGAGCCGAACGGATTTTTCGTTCGGCTCGTTGTTGGAAGAATGCTTTTGTTTGCGAGGGGCGATAGCTTGTCTATATCCGGCGTAGAAGGAATTTTGCCATGCTCGCCACCCCTGAAAATGACGCTGTCTTTGATACGCCCAAGAACGCGTTCGCGCTGACCGTAACTGCCATTCACCACTATACGGATCGGTTGTTTCAATTCTCGGTGGAGCGCCCGCAGGAATTTCGCTTTCGGTCAGGTGAATTTGTGATGATTGGCTTGCCTGGTGAAAAGCCAGTGTGGCGGGCCTATTCCATCGCATCGCCCAGTTGGGAAGAGAAGATCGATTTCTTTTCGATCAAGGTGCCGGATGGCCCACTGACCAGCGAGCTACAAAAGATTCAGCCCGGTGATCAGATATGGATGCGCAAAAAGCCGGTGGGGACGCTGGTGCATGATGCGCTGGTACCGGGTAAGCGGCTCTATTTGCTGAGCACCGGCACAGGCATTGCGCCCTTCGCCTCCATCATTCGCGATCCTGAGACTTATGAAAAGTTTGACCAGGTGATACTGGCCCATACCACGCGGCAGCTCGCCGAGGGCGATTATGGGCGCGACCTGGTGGTGGAAATCCAGAACCATGAGTTTTTGGATGAAATAGTGGGCGACAAGCTGATTCACTACCACACGGTAACGCAAGAGGCGGGACCGAAGGTTGGGCGTATTACCAATCTCATCAAGTCCGGCGAAGCGCTCACTGATATGGGTCTGCCGTCGCTGGACCCGGAGACAGACCGCATTATGATCTGCGGCTCCATGGCCATGCTCAACGAGTGTAAGCAGATGGCCGAGGACGCCGGTTTCACAGAAGGCTCAAACAGCCAGCCGGGGCAGTTCGTGATCGAAAAGGCTTTTGTGGACTAGGGAAGAGCGCCGCGCCTAAATTCCGGCGCGGCCCATGTCTATGATAAAGCTCTGGGCGGTGGCTGCTCCGCCATCATCGGCGCAAAGCCACAAGATGATCTGATTGTGCTCATCAGGGTATAGGCGGCGCTTGATGCACTGCACTTCCATGGAGGCCGCTTCGCCTTCCTCGCTCCACCATTTTTCCAGCTGCCGGTCCGTGAACACCCAGCCGGGCAACACTGTGTTGACAGTGATCCCATCCACGCCCAGCTTGCGCGCCATGGTTGTGGTGAGGCCTTGTACCGCGCTCTTGGCCGTTGCGTAGCCTGGGAAGAAGTCCTCTTTCAGCAGCCAGGATGCAGACCCCATATTGACGATGGCGCCACCGCCATTTGCTTTCATGATGGGCGCTGCGGCCTGAATAGCGAAGAACTGGTGACGCAAATTCACATGAAAGCGATCGTCCCAATAGTCCGGTGTCACATCTTGCCAATCATGGCGGTCATCATGGGCAGCGTTGTTTACCAAGGCTTTCAAGCTGCCAAACTCTTCGGCGGCGGCCCGTATGTCCGCTTGAAGCGGCTCAATTTCCCGCAGGTCGAAATAGCTGGCTCGCACCGGATGTTTGGAACCCTTGCAAGCCTCCAAAACTGCCTGCGATCCCGCCTCATCCAAATCGCAGAAGGCGACTTTGGCTCCTTGCATGGCGAAGAGCCGAACAAGTGAAGCGCCTATGCCATTGCCGCCGCCGGTAATGTAAACACCGCGGTCTTCAAGGCTTGGATATTTGGCAAATTTGGGTGTGTGCTCAGTCATCAGTCAGGCCCTTTCAACTGCCATGGCAACGCCTTCACCGCCGCCAATGCACAGCGCCGCAATGCCAGTTTTGGCATTGCGCGCTTCCATAGCAGCTAGCAGTGTCACGAGAATGCGTGCACCGGACGCGCCGATGGGGTGCCCCAACGCGCAGGCGCCGCCATTCACATTCAGCCGGTCGTGCGGGATGTCGAGTTCATGCATGGCCGCCATGGGGACGACGGCGAATGCTTCATTGACCTCCCATAGGTCGACATCTTTTGTTTGCCAGTCAATGCGCTCCATAAGTTTCTGCATTGCGCTCACGGGGGCCGTGGTGAACCAGCGTGGCGCGTGGCTGTGGCTGGAATGGCCTACGATTTTGGCGACGATGTTTGCACCGTTGGCTTTAGCAACACTTTCGCGGGTGATGACCAAGGCCGCTGCGCCATCATTGATGGAAGAGGCGTTGGCGGCCGTGATGGTTCCGTCTTTCGCAAAGGCGGGCCGGAGACTTGGGATTTTGTCAGGTCGGGCCGTGCGAGGGCCTTCGTCAAGGGCAATCTCCATATCGCCTTTGCGCCCCCTTATGGTGTGGGCAGCGATTTCAGCTGTAAATGTGCCGTCTGCTTGGGCCGCTTGGGCGCGCGACAGGCTTTCGAGTGCAAATGCGTCCTGGGCTTCCCGTGTGAACTGATATTTCTCAGCCAAATCTTCTGCATAGCACCCCATGGATATGCCGCCTGCGCCCTGGCGTTCATAGGCGTCTTCAAGGCCGTCCAGCTTCATATGGTCAAGCACGTCCGTGTGGCCAAAGCGAGCACCGCTGCGCATCTTAGGCAGCAGATAGGGCGCGTTTGACATGCTCTCCATGCCGCCAGCCACGACGATATTGCCACTTCCGGCCAACAACTGATCATGGGCCATCATGGCGGCCTTCATCCCGGACCCGCACATTTTGTTGATTGTTACCGCAGGCACGTTCTCGCCGAGCCCCGCATGGAAACCCGCTTGCCGCCCGGGCGCTTGACCTTGGCCCGCCATAAGCACATTGCCCATAATGGTCTCGTCGACAGCGCCAGCCTCGAAACCCGACCGCTCCACTGCGGCTTTGATTGCTGTGCCGCCCAACTCGTTGGCCGAGGCACCGGCAAGCTCGCCCATAAGGCCGCCCATTGCTGTGCGTGCATATCCGGCAATCACGATGGGGTCAGCTTGGGAATTGGTCATCTGTGTGTCTCTTCAATATTGCTGGGCTGGTGTCGGTGGGGCCTGGTCTGTTGGGCGAGGTACTTGATCATGGCCGAGAAATCCATCGCTCCCATCCCTGCGGCCTGCATTTCCCGGTACAAGTTCGCTGCCTGGCGTGCCAAGGGCGTTGCTACGCCGCCATTTTCTGCAGCTGTTTGGGCTAAGCCCGCATCTTTGACCATCAAGTCTGCGGCGAAGCCTGGCTCATAATTTCGATCCGCCGGACTTTCCGGTCCTACGCCGGGCGTTGGGCAGTAAGTGTTCACGGGCCAGCAGCTGCCAGAGGAGGTCGACATTAC
>JBCBZX010000041.1:0-14383 GCA_039815105.1 Pseudomonadota bacterium | reverse complement strand
TGGTAGCCGAACCATTTGCCGGTGCGGCCCATGCCGCAGACAACTTCATCCATGATCAACAGCACATTGTACTGCTTGCAGATCTCCTGCACGCGCTCCCAATATCCGTCGGGGGGCACGATCACGCCACCACCTGCGGTGATTGGTTCAAGGATTATCGCACCGACGGTGTCCGGACCCTCCCGCAAGATGACGTCTTCGATGGCGTTGGCCGCGCGCAGGCCATAATCGTCCACATCGCCCCACTGGCTGCGATACTCCAAGCAATGCGGCACCTTCACAAAGTCCGGCGCGTAAGGGCCATAGAGCGCCCCACGCTGTTCATGGCCGCCCGCTGAGAGGTTCGCCAGGGTTGTGCCGTGGTAGTCGCGCTCGCGGAACAGGATTTTGGTTTTCTTGCCACCATATTTCTGATGCGCGATCTGGCGCACCATTTTGTAGGCCTTCTCATTCGCCTCTGAGCCGGAGTTTGCATAGAACACCCGGCTCATGCCTGGCATTTTTTCCATGAGCATTTTTGCAAACACAGCACCGGGAACCGTGCCCATGGTGCCGCCGAAGAAGTTCATTTTGAGAATCTGATCGCGCACTGCGTCCGCGATGCGTTCGCGACCATAACCCACATTAACGGTCCACACGCCGCCAGCTACGGCGTCCAGATGCTTGCGCCCGGCTTGGTTCCAAACATGCAGGCCTTTGCCCTCAATGATCATGAGGGGATCGACCGTCTCAAACTTCTTGTGTTGAACCAGATGGTGCCACACATGGGCTTTGTCTGCCTCGATGACCTCTGTTAGGTCATTGATATCAGCTTTGATATTCATCGAAACCTCCCTGCGCTTCGACAGCGCGTTTCCATCTTACAGGCGCTTCACAAGCGCGTTTGAACCTTATCCATCGCCACTTTGTCCAAGCGAGGGGCTGGTGATAGGTCCAGCAAAATTTGATTATGGTGCCAGAAAGGCTAAAGACCACCCATCAAACGTTGGGGGCAACGCGGCCACCCACATAATCCAAGGCACAGCATGCGTTACAGTCTCTTCCATGTCGAGCGCGACCAAGCGACCACTCTGCAAAGTCAAATTCGCGAAATGCTGGTGTCTGCGATGCTGGCCGGTCAGTTGCCTGCAAAGGCCCCGGTGCCATCGACACGGGCTATGGCCGGCCGGTTGGGCGTGTCACGCAACACCGTGATGCTCGCATATCAGGCTCTTGCGACCGATGGTTTTCTTGTCGCCCGCGAGCGGTCTGGTTTTTATGTAGCTGAGGATGTGCGGGCGGCTTTTCCCATCAAACCTGAGCGTCGGCCTTCGGCGACTGTGTTGGCAACAGCCCAAGAAACCTCCAACGTTGATTGGGATGCCAGATTGCGCTTGGCGCCAAGCCGCCAGCCCAACATCACAAAGCCAGAGAATTGGCACGATTATAAATACCCTTTCATCTACGGGCAGGTGGACTCCAGTCTCTTCCCCATCGGCGCTTGGCGGGATTGTATGCGGCAGTCCATGAGCCTGAAATGGCTTGATGCGTGGACCGATGATCGCTTTGCCGCAGACGATCCAATGTTGATTGAGCAGATCCGCCAGCGCGTTCTGCCGCGCCGCGGTGTCATGGCCCAGCCGGATGAGTTGCTGGTCACCATGGGCGCGCAAAATGCACTGTTCCTACTCAACCATTTGCTTGTGCGCGAAGGCGCAAAGGTGGCGGTTGAAGACCCCGGCTATCCCGACATGCGCAACATGTTTGCGCTCAGGGGGGCGGAACTGCGTCCGGTACCGGTGGACAGCCAAGGTATGCGTGTGGAAGCCCTCACCGATGAAAGTCTGGCTTTTGTTACGCCGAGTCACCAATTCCCCACTTCGGTCACCATGACAATAGAGCGCCGCCGTGCATTGCTCGACTGGGCGGACCGCGCAGACGCGCTTATCATTGAAGATGATTATGAGTATGAGACCAACTATCGAGGCGAGCCGACCCCTGCGCTTAAGAGCCTGGACAGATCTGGCCGCGTTATGCATGTGGGCAGCCTCTCAAAGAGTATGATGCCGGGTTTACGGATGGGTTTTGTGGCTGCACCCGCGCCCGTAATCAGGGAGTTGCGGGCCATGAGGCGACTGATCCTGCGCCATCCGCCTGGCAACAATCAGCGTGTCGTGGCGCTGTTTCTGGCCCAGGGCGGACACGACGCACTCATCAAGCGCCTTCACAAAGTCTATCTGCGCCGCTGGGAAGCCATGAACCTGGCGCTGGCCGACCATTTTCCGGGCTGGAGTCGATCACCTGCGTTTGGCGGGTCATCTTTCTGGTTACAGGGTCCCGACGGTTTTGATGCCCATCAATTGGCCGCAGATGTTGAGGCTGATGGCGTGCTTATAGAGCCCGGTGATATTTTCTGGTCCGACCCGCAGTCCCATTCTTCCAGTTTCCGGCTGGGTTTTTCATCAATTCCTGAAGAACGCATCGCAGAAGGCATCAAACTTCTTGCCAAGGCCGCTCAAAGGCAATTGGATAGCTTTGACTGAGAGCTGCTGTCACGCCGTGCACCCAGTGCATTTCGGCTTGAGCAGCTTTTGGACCTAATCGGGTTCATTTTCTGGCACTACCGCCATGAACTGTTCCGGTTTGTGCTGCGATTGATACCATGTCGTCCCAACAGGAGTTTTCCATGAAACTTAAGAACCTTACGCTTGCGCTTGCTGCCAGCGCTGTTGCCTTCACAGGCACACAGGCATTTGCCGCCAGCCACTCTGAAGAAATCACAGTTGCTTACTTCCTGGAGTGGCCCATGCCGTTCCAATTTGCCAAGGCAAAAGGCATGTATGAAGAAGCTCTCGGCGCAAAAGTGAACTGGGTTAGCTTTGACACCGGCACAGCGATGAGCGCCGCCATGGCATCCGGCGACGTAGACATTTCAGTGTCTCAGGGCGTGCCACCATTCGTGGTTGCAGCATCCGGCGGCCAGGACATTCAGATCGTTGATGTCGCCGTATCCTACTCTGACAACGACAATTGTGTTGTCCGCACTGACCTCGAGATCGACAAAATGAATGCTGGCGAGCTTGCAGGCAAACAGGTTGCCGTGCCGCTGGGTACTGCTGCTCACTACGGCTTTCTCAAGCAGATGAGCCATTTTGGCGTTGATCCTGCGTCCATGACCATCGTCGACATGGCACCTGCCGAAGGCGCTGCTGCGCTTTCGCAAGGCAATCTCGACATGGCATGCGGTTGGGGCGGTGCACTGCGCCGCATGAAAGAGAGCGGCAATGTGCTGTTGACCGGTGCAGAGAAAGAAGAGCTCGGCATCCTTGTGTTTGACGTGACAACAGCGCCCGCAAACTTCATCGCCGAAGAGAGCGAAATTCTGTCCAAGTTCCTCAAAGTCACCGCCGATGCGAATGCAATGTGGAATGCTGGTGACAACCGCGACATGATGCTGGAAGTTATTTCCAAAGATGCCGGTATGGACCTGGAAGCCACAGCCAGCACCATGGACACCTTCGTGTTCCCAGCTGTTGACGACCAGTTGAGCGCCAAATGGCTCGGCGGCGGCAGCCAGGAGTTCATGAAAGGCGTTGCCGAAGTGTTTGTGGAGGCGGGCTCCATTGATGGCGCACTGGACAGCTATGATGCGACAGTGAACGTCGAGCCACTGAAAGCAGCAGCTGGCATGTAACGATGATGACGCCGGGGCCATTTTGGCTCCGGCGTTTTTTCTTTGTTCTTAATCCCTGATGTGCGCCGGGGACCGAGACTGAAGAGCACCCATTTCAGCCAAGTGTCGTTCAGACTGGGGAGGCTGAACAACGCGTGGACCTAACAATTAAGGGGGCCGGCGTGAGCGGACTTTCGATTGAAAACCTGTCGATGCGCTTTGATTTGCCAAATGGCGATCATGTGCAGGCATTGCAGGATGTATCGCTTCAGTTGAAGCAGGGCGAATTGATGAGTGTGCTGGGGCCATCGGGTTGCGGCAAGACGACTTTGCTCAATATTGTCGCCGGATTTTTGGCACCCACGGCGGGCGTCATGACGCTCAATGGTCACCAGGTTCAAGGCCCCGACCCGGAGCGCGGCATGGTCTTCCAGCAAGGCGCGCTGTTTGAATGGATGAATGTTCGGGACAATGTGGGTTTTGGACCCAGAATGATGGGCAAACCTAAGGGCGAGACCGCTGACAAGGTGGACGGCCTGTTGAACATAGTGGGTCTCGGCGATTTCAAGGAAAAGGCGGTCTACGAGCTGTCAGGCGGTATGCAGCAGCGCGTGGCGCTGGCGCGGTGCCTCGCCAACGACCCGGACGTTATCTTGATGGACGAGCCACTGGGTGCGCTTGATGCGCTGACCCGTGAAAAAATGCAGGGCCTCGTGCTGAAGCTTTGGAAAGAGACCGGTAAGACGATCATTCTGATCACTCACTCCGTTGAAGAGGCTCTGCTGCTCGGCGAACGGCTGGTTGTCATGGCGCCGCGGCCAGGCCGGATTCACAAAGAATATCGCCTTCCATTTGCCGATGCCGGTGTTGGACAGGACCTGCGCCAGGTGAAAGCCGACCCCAGCTTTGGCAAGCACCGTGAAGAAATCCTCTCCATGATCTGGGATATGGAGGAAGAGATTATGGGCCGTCAGGAGGACGCAGCATGATCCCGATTCTCATTTATGTCGCGATTTTTGTCGCCGCCTTTTTCGTCGCTAAAGCCATTGGGGCTGGCATGCAAAGAAGCGATTACACGTCGCTCAAAACCGTTACCTTTGGCGATGAAAGTGCGGTGACGCCGAACAGGATCGCCAGCATCGTTTCCGTGCTCAGCCTGTTTGTTCTTTGGGGCGCATTCACAGGGTCAGCTCTTTTGCCCAGCTTCCTGCATGCACCTGGGGCTTTCAGCGGTGATACGCAGTTCACCTACACGGTGGAGGCCAATGGTCAGCGCGACGATGCAGACGTTCTGGTGCGCGTTTTCCCCAAGGGACAGACCGCAGAAGAGCCGACGATTGATCCCGGTGACGGTTTTGCAAAGTCGGATGCAGCCACCATCCAGACCTATCGCAGTGCGCTTGTCCGGGTCGATCAGAATGACGAGATTGGCCGTGATGAGGGCGCTGTGGTCGTGGCGGTCAACGGTCAGGCGATCTCGCCAGGTGACGAAATCTTCACCGATAATCTGCGCATCGCGATGACCCAGCGGGGGACCTTGAATGTGGAGCCGGACACGGGGTGGCAGATGGAAGATATCTGGCTGCCTGCGCCCGAGGCTGTCGTGTCGCGTATCGGCACCATTGCGACGGAAGGTTTCCGCAACTTCACCCTGGTGGAGCACTTGGGTTATTCGCTCTTCCGCGTGATCGTTGGTTTCTTCTTTGGTGCACTGGTTGGCATTCCGCTTGGTTATGCAATGGGATTGAGCAATTGGTTCCGCGGTTGGTTTGACCCAATTGTAGAATTTATGCGCCCGGTGCCGCCGCTGGCCTTGATTCCATTGGTCATCATTTGGGCCGGTATTGGTGAAACTGGTAAGATCATTCTGCTGTTTCTTGCCGCGCTTTGGATCATGGCGATTGCCGCGCGCTCTGGCGTGTCAGGTGTTAAAATATCCAAGGTCCACGCCGCTTATTCGCTGGGCGCGAGCAAGACCCAGATCCTGCGCCACGTGATCATTCCAAACTCGTTGCCGGAGATATTTACCGGGGCACGGGTTGCGATGGGTGTGTGCTGGGGCACCGTTGTGGCCGCCGAACTGGTGGCTGCGGAAGTGGGGGCCGGAATGATGATTATGACGGCGTCGAAGTTCCAGAACACCGATATTGTGATCATGGGTATTATCCTGATCGGCGTGATCGGCTTTGCCATTGACGTGCTTATGCGCGTTGCCGAAAAACGGCTTGTGCCTTGGAAAGGCAAGGGTTGATCAACCCAGATTGGTGATATCGTGGGCGGTGGCTTCGGCTACCGCCCCTTTTTTTGGTTTTGGGGTGCGGCGGTTTAAAGCGCGGTCCAGAACATCCGCAGAGCAACTGCAATCAAAAACAAACCAAAGGCGATTTCCATTTGGCGCTTGCTCAACCGATGAGCCATGCGCACCCCAAGCGGCGCAAACAAAAGGCTCATCGGCATGATGAGAACAACGGCCAGAAGGCTCACGTAACCGAGAGAAAACGGCGGCAGAGCGGGGTGCCCCCAGCCGGCCCACATGTAACCCAGCACGCCCGGTATTGCGATTAGCATGCCCAAGCCTGCGGACGTGGCGACCGCCTGGTGTATCGGGCGACCAAAGCTGGTCATGAACATATTGTTCAAATTGCCACCGCCAATCCCCATAAGGGCAGAGATCGCGCCAATGCCAAAGCCCACGCCATTTGTGACCGCCGGGCGAGGCAAGTCACTCGATAGCGACCAGTCCTTCTGGTTTGCCAGCATTTTGACCGCCACAATAATGATCACCACGCCAAAAATGATCTTCAAGACATCACCTGAAATATCTGCAACCAGAAGCGACGCAATAATCACCCCCAACGGCACCCAGATCGCCCATCTGCGCAACAGGTTGGTATCGGGTGCTCCGCGGGCAAGATGGGACCTGAACGACCGAATGGATGTTGGCACAATGATCGCCAGAGAAGTTCCGATGGCCGTGTGCGTGAGAACTTCGCTCGACACGCCCTGAAGGCGTAGAAACTCAACCAGAACCGGCACAAGAACTGCGCCGCCACCAATGCCAAACAAGCCTGCTAAAACACCGGCCAGGGCACCGGCCATGGCAAGTGCACCGGCCATGGCCGCGAGGTTCGCCCAATCAATGGAAGCTAGCATGCCGGTCTCCAGGAATAGCCGCATTGAGTGGCAGGTCATGTTTGAGCTGCTGCTTCTGCACCAGCAACCTCAAGACCTCAAGACCTGAGGACTAAAGGGCAAGACCGTACTTCTTCTTTGTGGTGTCAGGCGTCAGCTGGGAAGTGGGTCTGGGCGCACAGCTAAAGATGGAGCTACGCACGCCGCCGACTTTCCCACGCGTCCATCGTTTTATTGAACTGCTCGGGCGTCAGTTTCCTTTCGAGCGCGTCGCGCAATATCTCCGCTTGAGTCAAAGGCGCAAGCCCCCCCACCGGCGGATCAATATCAAGATTGGTCGGGTAAGCGTAACCTTCTGAACTGGCCCCAATCAGCGCGGTCATTTCCGCGTCGTCCAACCTGTCCACTACGATGTGAGGGTAGATGGCGCGGCAAACCTGGGCGCGGTCCACCATCTCTATGGGGCGCCCAAACGCGGAGGAAATCTGAATGAGGTTTGCCAGCCGCAAAATATCGGCTGACTTGTTGTGCCCTGAACCGTGCATGAGAGCCGGGTTGAAGAACACGGCATCGCCCTTGTTCAGCGGCAGTTGGACGTGGTGCTCGGCGAAAACGGCCTGAAACTCCGGCCGTGTATAAGCCACATACCCTTCAGAAAATTGTTGGCTAAATGGAAGGTAAAGCGTTGGCCCGCTCTCCAGCGGCATATCCACATGGGCAATGGCGCCCTGAAGGGTGAGGGCAGCACTCAGGGCGTGAGACTGCGCCGGAAAGGCAATCGCGCGGTCGGGGGTCATGAATCCCAGATGATAGTCCCGGTGGGGCGTTTGCGCTTCGCCCCCCGGATTCACACGGTTGACCTGTGCTGTCACCTGATAGCCATCGCCAAGCCATGCGCGCGCAGCAAGGTCGAGGCACGGGTTCGCATAATAGCGGACAAAATTCTCAGGATCGGCACTGGCGTGTTTGCCCAGCGCATTCCAAACACGATCATTTGCACCAGGCTTGGCAAAATGATCACCGCCTCCGGCCCCGAGAGCCTTCTCGCTTTCGATCATCTGCTCAAACATTGTGGTGGCCGTGTACAGCGCCTGTGTATCGTTAAATGCGTTCTGGATGGCGACAACCCCTGGCCCGCTGAGGAAAATCGTGGCCCATTCCGCCGTCAGCTCAAGGCGGCCATCCTCGCTCGCTGCACAGGCTCGAACGCGATTGCCGTCATATATCGGAACGTTCCTGTGAACGTCAGATGCGTGGGGAAAATCTCTAGCATCGGCTGTGCGGCTGATCTGTTTGATGAATTCGTTCACATCGCCGGACTGACGCTCGTACCAGATTTCGCGACGTGCATTTGCAATTGGGTTTTTGGCATCCATAACGGTTCTCCCATCGGGCGGCTGGCCCATAATTGCGCGCTACTGAAACTCTGTGATCTCGACCATTCTGCCGTCGCGGGCAGATGTGGTGGCAGCCCGCGCCAGTATTAGTGATCGCAGACCATCCACACCGCTAGGCGTGGCGGGTTCGCCATCGACAATCTGCCGAACAAAGGCAGCGATCTCGGCGGCATAGGCCTCGGTATAACGGGTCATGAAGAAATGATGCAGTGGCGTGCGGTGGTAGCCCTCGCTATTTGCCACCTCGACCGATTTTGGTCGATGATTTTCAGCGTGCACCATGCCTTCCGAGCCGTGCACTTCTATGCGCTGGTCGTAGCCATAGGTGGCACGCCGCGAATTGGTGATGGTTGCCTGTTTGCCGCTGGCCGTGCGCAGCACAATGGACGCAGTGTCATAGTCCGGAATGGCGGCGATCTCTGGGTAAACAAGCACCGAGCCCTGGGCCGTGAGCGCCACTGGCTCCTCACCCAACAGCCAGCGAGCCATATCAAAATCATGGATTGTCATATCGCAAAACAGACCGCCCGATGATCTGATGTAATCCAGGGGAGGGCCTTCAGGGTCGCGACTGACGATCTGTACCAATTCCACATCGCCTATCTTGCCCTGCGCGATTGCCGCGTGGACGGCGGCAAAGCTGGGATCAAACCGGCGATTGAAACCAACCATGAGGCTTGTCTCTGCTTCTTCCACGATCTTGAGGCAGGATTTCACGCGCTGCACATTCAAATCAATTGGCTTTTCGCAAAAGATCGCCTTGCCCGCCCGAGCGAACGTCTCGATCAAATCGGCATGGGTATCGGTTGGCGTGCAAATGATCACGCCGGCAATTTCCGGGTCATCGGCTATGGAGTCCACGCTCCTCACGCTGGCACCGGTAACCGCGGCCAACGCCTCTGCGGACTCTGGGAAGGCGTCCGCGATGGCGACCAGTTGGGCCTGAGAATCATCTGCAACCGCTTTCGCGTGGACGGCGCCTATGCGGCCAGCGCCTATGAGCGCCAACTTAATTGTCCGTGCCATAGGCACCTCCCAGTGCGTTTGTGTGCGGCAGCCTAAAAACTGTGCACTGCGTCTGGTCGTCCAGAATTAGAAAAGCAAGATTAATCAATATCTTGCTCGCCATGGAAACCATTGTGACTTATTTGTTCACACATAGGGGTAGCCAAGAAAAATCAAACGTGCAAACATTTTGCAACCGGTTGCAAGGCGCCGCTCTTTTAAACTTTCAATGGTTTGAAATTGCTCGGCAGCCCGTAGCTCGGTTGCGAATTCGCCGGACCCGGGAGGAAGCTCGTAAGGGCTGGGTCCGGCGTAAGCATCGCTTTTTGTGATGTATCACGTGCTTAATTCTGGGAGGAATCTATGAAGCGCATTCTCAAGACGGCTGTTCTGGCCGCATCCGCTGTAGGCTTTGCAGCCATGGCATCCACTGCTGCACTCGCTGCCGGCCATGGCACAGAGCGCTATGTCATGATCACCCACACGCAGGGCACTGACCCGTTCTGGCCAGTTGTGGAAAAGGGCGGGCGTGATGCTGCCGCTGCCGTCGGCGCCGAACTCGAGTACAATTTCGATGTGTCCGGCGACATGGCCGCAATGGCGGCGCTGATCGAAGCTGCCGCCGCTTCTGAGCCAAGCGGCATCATCGTTTCATTGCCAGACGCTGCGGCCCTCGGCCCGGCCATCAAGGCCGCTGTTGCAGACGGTATTCCGGTTGTGACCATGAACTCCGGCCTGGAAGCCTCCAAAGAGCTCGGCGCTTTGATGCATGTTGGTCAGCCTGAGCGTGCAGCTGGTGAAGCCGCAGGTGGCCGCGCTAAAGCTGAAGGCGTGACCAATGGTCTTTGCCTCAACCAGGAAGCTTTCAACACGGCGCTTGTCGATCGTTGCACGGGCTATTTCGATGGTCTCGGTGGCGAGCTGAACATGATCGACGTCTCCAACGACGTTGCTCAAATCCAGACACGTACAGCTGCTGCCCTGCAAGCCGATGAGTCCATCGATGGTGTGCTGGCTGTCGGCCCGCATGTTTGCGATGCAGCAAACAAGGCGATCAAGGAAGTTGGTGCGGACGTGCACCTAGCTTGCTTTGACCTGTCGCCTGCAGTGATGGACATGATTGAAGCTGGCGATGCTTCCTTCACAATTGACCAGCAACAGCGTCTGCAGGGTTATATGCCAGTGATCGTGCTGCACCTGTACAACAACCACGCAGGTCTGCTGCCTGGCAACAACATCTCTTCAGGCCCAGGCTTCGTGGACAAGTCCAACGCTGCTGCTGTGAAAGAGCTGGCTGGCGTCGACCGCTAAGCGTCACCCAGGCAAAGAACAGAACGGGCGGGGGTAACCCCGCCTGTTTCATATCAGGGGTTGGAAGCCCCATTTGACCATTCGGGGGAGAAATGGCCGATACACATGCAACTGCGTCATCGGATGGATCCGGGCGCAGCCAAGCCGATCGCTACACAAAAGAGACCCGCCTTCAGCGCGTGCTGCGTGCGCCCGAGATCGGCGCCTTTGTTGTGATGGTCATCATCATCGTCAGCCTGCTCGTGGCGTCTGACGGAAAGGCGTTCAACGCCCTGGGCCTCAAAAACAACATCAAGATTATTTCCCAATACGGTATCATCGCCCTTGGCGCAGCAATGCTCATGATCGCCGGCGAGTTCGATCTGTCCATCGGCTCCATGATCGGCGTTGCAGGCATGTCCATGGCGCTTATTCTCAAATGGGGTCTGCCATTTGGTCTGGGTGAGGGAACACCCATGTCGGCCTTCTTTTTCACCCTCATCATCACGCTGTCTCTTGGCTGGCTAATCGGGACCATCGTGGTGCGATCCGGACTGTCGTCTTTTATCGTGACGTTGGCATTTTTGTTTTTCCTTCGCGGCGTCACCGAAGTGGGTTACCGGCTGATCAACCAGTCCACGCAGGTGTCAGGCCTGCCTGACTACAAGCAGGAAAGCTGGTTTGCCGACATGCTTGGCGGCGAAACCTTTGGCTGGTTTTACAATGCCTGGCACTGGCTTGGGCAGAGCTTCATAAATATGGGTTATGAGCGGGCTGATCTTTGGTTCGTTCTTGGCGGCAATCTGAACCGCCGCGACCTGCAATGGGTTGAGGGTTTTGACGCCCGTTTCATGTGGTTCATCATCATCGCATTGGGGTGCTGGTTTGTGCTGTCCAAGACGCAATTGGGCAATTGGATCTACGCCACCGGCGACAATAAAGAAGCCGCGCGAGCGAACGGTGTCCCCATTAATCGAGTCAAAATCGGGCTGTTCATGTTCACGGCCTTCTGCGCCACCATGTTTGCGGCCTGCCAAGTGTTCGACACCAACACATCCGACGCTGCCAAGGGCAATTTGATGGAGCTGTTTGCGATCGCGATTGCCGTGGTGGGCGGAACGCTCATGACGGGTGGCTTTGGCAGCGTGTTAGGTGTTGTTTTTGGGGCGATCACGGTCGGCCTTGTCGCCAATGCCGTGTTCTTCATCCCGGCCATTGATGGTGCCTGGTTCCGCGTATTCCTTGGCGGCATCCTGCTGGCCGCAGTGTTTGCCAACGAGCGGATCCGCAAGCGGATCACGGGGGGAATTTGATTATGGCAAGCGACGCACAAAACGGCACGTCGGCTCAACCCTATATGCGCATTGAGGGGCTGGTGAAAAAATTCGGCCCCTTCACCGCCCTCGCAGGGGTAGACCTTGAGGTCTATCCTGGTGAAGTGCATGCCCTTTTGGGCGACAATGGTGCCGGCAAGTCAACGCTGATTAAAACGCTGGCCGGCGTCCACGAACCGTCGGACGGGCAGATCTTTATTGAAGGCAAGCCGGTGAAGTTTCGCTCACCGCGTGATGCGTCCAATGCCGGTATCGGCACGGTTTATCAGGACCTGGCCCTCAACCAGCTGATGAGCGTGACGCGAAATTTCTTCATGGGCCGCGAACTTAAAAGTGGCTTGGGCCGCTTGCGCATGGATGAGATGGATCAGATCGCCCATGATGAAATGCTCAAGATCGGCATAGACATTTCTGACCCGCAGCAGGCTGTTGGCACCATGTCGGGCGGCCAGCGCCAAACCCTGGCCATTGCCCGGGCGATTTATTTCGGTGCCAAGGTTCTGATCCTCGATGAGCCCACGTCCGCTCTTGGTCAGAAGCAGCAGATGGAGGTGCTCAAGACGATGATGCGTGTGCGCGCTCGTGGCGATATCGCAATCATTTTCATCACGCACAATGAGATCCACTCCAAACTGGTGGCGGACCGTTTCACCTTCCTCGCGCTTGGTCAGGTGATTGGTGCGGGTACGCGCGAAAGCCTTGAGGGCGAGGACATTCGTCGCCTGATGGCGGGTGGTGCTGAGATTTCTGATCTCGCTCAAGAGCTGGCGGCAATTTGAACTGACAATAATGGGGTGTCGCCATGGCAGATCTTCTTCGACGCCCCACAGGTGAAAATGGCCTTGTGCATGACATTGGCCCGGCGGATGCGGGTTGGACCTATGTTGGCTTTGGGGTCGTGCAATTGCAGCCCGGTGAACGCCACAATGTTCTAACACCTGATCAAGATCGGGAAGTTTTGCTGGTGGTCGTTGAGGGCAAGGTGGGCGTTGAAGTTGGGCAGTTTGATGCTGCTGGCGCCCATGTGGGAGGCCCCAGTTTCACGGAGATCGGTGAGCGCATGTCGCCGTTTGATGGTGGTGCGCCCCACTGCATTTACGCCGGCACGGGCAATGCATTTTCCATATCTGCGGCCACGG
Organism: Pseudomonadota bacterium; assembly: GCA_039815105.1. Taxonomy (GTDB): domain Bacteria; phylum Pseudomonadota; class Alphaproteobacteria; order Rhizobiales; family Rhizobiaceae; genus JBCBXA01. The sequence goes on along the minus strand of JBCBZX010000041.1, from coordinate 1,434 downwards.
CAGCAACGGTTGCAATCTGCTCTGCACCGGGCCTCAGCACCCACGCTCCATACCATATCAGTCCCGATAACATCGTCAGCGAGACGCGGGGGACTGGCACCAACACTCGTTACATCAACCCAATTATGATGGGTGCGGATGATCGCGCCGACTCGCTGCTGGTAACCGAGGTGATGACGCCTGCGGGGCACTGGTCTTCCTATCCGCCACACCGGCACGATGAAAATGATCCGCCCCGCATCACCTATTTGGAAGAAACCTATTACCACCGGCTCGACCCTCCTCAGGGGTTCGGCTTTCAGCGTGTCTTCACCGATGATCATTCGCTTGATGAGACTATGGCGGTGCACGATGGCGATGTTGTGTTGGTTCCCCGTGGGCACCACCCGTGCGGTGCGCCCCATGGCTACCGCATGTACTATCTGAACGTCATGGCGGGCCCGCTTCGCCAGTGGAAGTTTGTGAACCACCCGGATCATGAGTGGATTGTCGAGAGTGATGGCTGAAAGCGGCAGTTAGCGCCGCGCCACCCGCGCAAATCCGTAAATTGCGGCAAGGACCACCAATCCGCTCAGAATGGCCTTGGTGATCGGTTCCATCAGCCCTTCAATGAGCCACGCATGGACGACGGTTCCGGCCACCACCAGTGTGGTGAGCGCCAAGTGTACGCGCCGCGCCGGTGCCCAACGAAGGCCCATCTTTCGCCGGAAGAACACGATCAGTGCTGCCGCAAAGGTCGCCCACATTGCCACCACGCCCCATGCTGAAAACGGTGTTGGCGAGGTGAATAGCAGTGCGTCAATGACGTCAGGTGGGCTGGTGAGCCAGAGGGCGCCCACGTGGATGATCACCAATATAACCAACAGGCCGCCAAGTCGGGGGTGCAGGTGTCGACCCTTTAGGCCCGGTACCTTGTCAGCCATTAAGAGTGGTTGCAGGAACAAAATACACAGCGCCAATATACCCGCAAAGCTGGCGGCAACATAAGTTCCATCTCGCCAAGCCAACAATGGGCTAAACGCGGCCGCGATTGTGGGGGCACCCAGAGCGATGGCTAGCCCCAACCAAATCAATGCTGAACGGACCGTCACCGCCTTAGTCATCTAGGTTGGGTCATCTAGGTCGGGTCATTGAAGTTGGCTAAGCGGGCTGAAGCACAAAGTGGGCTTCAAGGGTTTTGTCGCTTGAGCTGGCCATGACTGGCCGCAAAAACACGGTTTCAAAGTCACCGCTATCATAGGCCAAATGGCCATGGGCCTGGCCGAAAGCCGGTACAATCTGTGGCATCTCCAACTGGAAAGCCCCATTTTCATCAGTGAGGGTGGCGCCATGGCTGTGGATGTCGCGCTCATGACCTTCGGTCGTGTGTGCCCAAATCTGGATGCGTTGGCCGGGCAGCGGTGCGCCATCCCCGGCGCGGCGCACGGTGCCGGT
>JBCBZX010000376.1:0-2786 GCA_039815105.1 Pseudomonadota bacterium | reverse complement strand
TGTTGATAAGTCTCGAAAGCTTGCAGCGCTTGGTCTTTGTTTTGGTCTGGCAGTGTGTGCCGATAGTCGCCAATCATGGGGGGTTGGATCAGCCCCGTGGTGATGGTGATATTGATCATCTGTACCGTGGATTGGACATCCCCAATGGTTTGCCCCGCTCTAATTTTTGCGCCCACAAACCCCGGATCGCGGGTGTAAGCCACAACATCGCCAACTTGGCCATGGAAACCCGTCACGGTAAACATGAAATGGGTGGTGACTCGGATCAGCTGTTCGGCTGTCTGGAGCGGTTTGAGACCGAGGTTGGGCGCTTGTTTCGTGAGTGCACTCCACCAGTGACGAATAGCGGGATCTTCGACGGCACTGTCGTCAGGCAAATAGATTGCAAGATAATCTCGCACATAGTTTTCTAAAATCTCATACAAAGCCAAACCATCCGTTGCGTAGGGAAATTCATCACCAAGGGAGTCTGTTCCTGCCGCCGTCAGCGCTTCTGGAAAAGTCTGGAGGCGAATAAATTCCACCCCTTTCAATAAGCACCTGACAATCCCGTCGTAGGTAAATGCAAAGGTGCGATGGGCCAAGCCTTGCTTGGGAGAAAGCAGCACGTAGGCATCTCGGTTGACATCAGCCGTGCCATAAATAAACGGGGTGAGTAACCGACGAAATGGATGCTCGGGGGGCAGTTGTTCGCGAGTGGCCGTAACCAGCAAATTTGAAGCCAGATAGTGAACGGAGCCGAAATGATCGGTAACCGTGACCCCGACAAACAGCGAGCAGCGCCAACACCACTTCGCGGCTTCCCAGGTTGGGTCGCTGGGATGATGCGTCTTATCGTCATAGGCCGTGTAGATCCGCACGGGCTGGCGATCGCGATTGAAGAAGGCACAAGCACCGTAGCGTTCAAATCCCTCACGCACGGGGAAAGCCACCATCCAGGAGAGATCTACCCTATAGGCGGCATCAGGGTCATCGTTGACTCGCTCTAACCGATGGGAGCCCAGCCCCTGAAAGGCTAGAAGAGACATCGTTTTATCGGAGGTTGTCTCCTGCCACTGCACATTTGGCTTGGGCAGAACGTCGCCATACTGAAGCTCGATTTGTTCGGTCGCTGCTATCGGATTTGACCACGTATTATTGTCATCGGCCAACGGCAAGCTCTGAAGCGCCCAATGGGTGGCTTGTTCCGAAAACGTGAGCTTTTTGCCATCTTCATCAATAGCCGGAATTGCAATAAAGGGCGCGGCAACATCGTATTTTTCTAAGGTCGTCATCTGTTTCGGAAGGCCCACGGATTCTGGACCACGAGGTTGCCAAGCGTGGGCTTCATCACTGATGAGGGCTGACGTAATTCGCGAATGTAGGTCAGAGGCAGAAAGCGGAATATCTGCCTTCATGGGAAAAATCGGATCAACAAGAGATGGCATCTGGTTAGCTCCTTTGGGGTAAATTTTTGGCGCTGTATCAAATAATTTTGAGCATCTTCAAGCTGGTCGCGTTGAGAGCTATATCAGGTGTCGGCTTGAACTAGCTGGCTGAGACTGATGCATCTCGCGCAGCCAGCACGGCATTGGCTGCCGCTTCGCCTGCCGCGCAAGCTCCTTCCATATAGCCTCGCCAAACTTTCGACAGGTGAGTGCCCGCCCAGTAAATCCGTCCGCAAGGCTCCCAAAGGCGATCGCCAATCGCCGTGAGGGTTCCCGGCGTCATATAAGAGCAGGCTCCGCCCTGTGACCAAGGTTCGTTGACCCACTGCTTGACCACCATCTTTACTGGATGGCGTCCCTGTTCGCCCAACGCATTGACAACCTGATCGAGAATAATTTGGTCGCGTTCAGCCTCGGTCGCATTGTCCAATTGGATCGATGGCTCTCCGCCAAACAGGATCGAAATCACCCCGTGCTTCGACTCGGTATCGCCGAGGTCATAAATGCCGGTCATGCCATTGTCGATGCTGGCAGCGATGCCCGAGAGACCTTGATCGCGCCAAAAGGGCGTCTCGTAGGTGAGAATCGCCTTGGTGTATCGACCGATTGGGCAGCGCTGATGGAACGCGCGACGGTAGGCGGGCAACATGGGCTCAAACTCAAGCCGATTGATGATCACGGGGGGCAGCGCACAGATGACCTGTTTGCCCTGCCAAGTGGTTTCGGCGCACTCCACCGTGACGCCGTGATCGGTTTGGATGATACGACGCACAGGAGAGCTGAGGGACACCACACCGTTGACAGTTGCGGCTAGCCCCTCGGAGACTAACTGACTGCCCATCATGTGGGCGGCTTGCCCGCCAGTATGGGTATCGCCCATAAAAATGATGTCCCCACAAGTTTTAAATAAATGCAGGGTCTCAAGGAATGAGACTTCTGCTGGCATCACCCCAAAGTAAGCATTCGTGCTGATGGCGATCAGCGCCCGCAAGGCGGGTGTTTCGGCATTCTGGTTAATCCAGCCAGCGAAGGTCATGGCATCAAATTCATCGGCCTTTGCGTGAGTCCACGGCGCGTCAATATCCAGACCAGCCAATTCGCCCTCCAGCTTGGCCATAACGGTTTGGAGTTCCGGTAGTGCCGCTTGCCGTCCGGGGAAGCTGCCCACGTCGCCGAGGTGGCGAGTTTCTCCATCAACAGCCACTTCTTTACCGGCCACAAACTGCCGAATCAAAGGCACATTGAATTCTTGAACGAGTGCATGCATCCGCGTGTGATTATCGGCGAGCCAAGCACCGCCTAGATCGATGTGCTCTCCCAGATACTCGTTGTATTTGGAACAGGTGAGGCCACCGACGC
>JBCBZX010000129.1:0-8106 GCA_039815105.1 Pseudomonadota bacterium | reverse complement strand
GGCCAACGCTTTGCGTGAGAGAAGTGCCGCAGAGCCACAAAAGAAGCTCGCATTCCATTTGTCCAAGCCCTTCTGCACCATGGAGTAGAACATTTCGTTCTCTGCGGGCATGCGCTCGAACGTGTCCAGATTGCGTTCAAGCGGATCCGGGTTGACGAAGGAGTGGGGCGTTTGAACTAGAAACAGCCTCTCATTGTATAAAAAGAAGCCGGCGGTCTTAAGAAGGAAATCCTGTACCGGCGCATGGTCGGCATCCAGAACCAGAATGATGTCGCCTTTTGTACGAGGAAAGGCGGCATTCAAATTGCCGGCTTTGGCGGACCTATTGTCGGCGCGGGTGAGATATTGAACGTCCAGGGCGGCGCACAAGTCCTGAAGCTCTTTGTGGCGTGCCATGGCGGCGGCGCGGGCGTTTGCATCTGTGGCGTTGCGCTTTGCGGCCGTTCCGCCATCGTCCAGCAGGTAGATTTGAATCTTATCAGCCGGATATTGCATGTTTTTGGCCGCAGCCAATGTGGCAGACAGTAATTGCGCGCTCTCATTATAGCTGGGCACATAGACGTCAACGGATGGCCACTTGCTTTGATCAGCCGGCAGCGGAGCTGGTTTTCGCTCAATTGGGTCGCTGACAACGAACAGATTGATCGCTAGCATGGTAACCGAATAAACTTCAGCCGCGAGCAGCAGTATGCCTGGAATGAAGTTCGCAAGTTCGTCGCTCGGCGGCATAGTGGAAGTTGCACGCCACCAGATGTATCGGAAGATCAGCAATCCGCCGATGGAGATCATGACGATCCGGAACGCGCCGCCCAAGCGCAGAAGATAGATGGCAAACATGACAACCAGGCCAACCAGGCCCAGTGTCGCCTGTGATTGAAGGCCCACCGGCTGGGCTGCAACAGCGCACATAAAGACAGCGAGACCCAGCCAGATCAGGCGTGTTGGCCAAGCTGTTTTGTTGCGCTGAAATCGTGTCGTCATACTCGGCCTGCCCGGCAAACTTAAAATTGTCCCGGCGGCCTTCTTGAGCCATTAATCTTAAATGGGCCTCAAAATGGATGGTTAACGATTTGTCTCCCGGCGCTTCACTTTAAATGACGCACGGTCGCAAACGTCTGGCTTGGTGCCTAGCCCTCAATGCCGTCTGAGCGTCTGCTCGGATTGAAGCGCTGTCGGCTGTCGGCCAATCCCAGTTTTGGTTCCAGCTGGTCGAGGACGCATTGGGTGCGCTTTTTTGCGCAGCGATGGCGGTAGGCACGGGCCCATTTGGGATAACGAGCCTGACCGACCAAACGGCCACAGATGCTGGTGACAAAGGCTATCTTGTTCTTACGGCCCTTGAGTTTCTTGAACGACTTCTTTTCCGGCTTGGTCATTGTGCATCCGCGGCAAAGACCATCGTCGCCATATTTGCAGACGCCGATGCATGGTGAGATGATTTTGGATTTGAGTTCGCCGGACATGTGTTTTGGGGATGCCATGGCTCTGCTAACGCCAGAGCATGATCACATGCAAGCTTGGCATGGTGCGACGTTGTGCTTGGCAATCAGAGGCTGCAAGCACAGGTGGCTAAGTCGCCCCGCTATTCGGCGGCAATCAACTGGTTTGCGCTGATGATCTCGCCAATCTCCGCCCGGCAAGAACCGCAATTGGTGCCCGCGCCGCAGGCCGACCCAACGGCATCCAACGTGAAGGCGCCATTGGCCACGGCGTCCGCAATCTGCATGGAGCCGACACCCATACACGAGCAAATAATGGCACCAACATCTGGCGCGTCGGCGGCGGGACGACCGGCAAGTACCCGCCAGCGAGATTGCGTGTCACTGAAAGTCTCTTTCAAAAGTGCCGCCGCCCAGTTGCGGGAGACTTCCAGCGGACCGCGCGCTAGCCAGACAGCGGTGTGCAATTCGTCAGCTTCAAATTTCGCACCGCGCCAGAAGCCGCGGGCTTCGTCATTTGCGGCGAGACCTTCCGCCATGTCTGCCAGCAAACTGCCCGGCGATGAGGGTTCATCCTGCAACGCAAATTCCATGCGCCATCCGCCCTCAATCGGCGTCACCGCCCAATAAGCAAGGCCGTCCGTTGAAGGCCGTTCGCGGCTTACGGCAAATCCATGGCACGCCATGTCGGTTTTCGCCAGCTGAACGGGCGCAGACTTGAGCGCCGGCTGGCCAGACACCGGGTCTGTGACCGGTGGCACCAGCACATCCACCCGCGCCGATGAGGCGAATTGATCGTTCCAGTGCATGGGCACAAATACTTCGCCCGCCTGCACATCATCGCTGACGAGTGCGCGCACTGTCACGGTTTGGCCGCGACCGGAAAGCCTCACAAGGTCGGCGTCTGCAACGCCCAGCGCAGCAGCATCGGCGGGATGCATTTCGCAATATGGCTCTGCCAAATGGGCGTTCAGCCGCGGCGCTTTGGTGGTGCGCGTCATGGTGTGCCACTGATCCCGGATGCGGCCCGTATTGAGGCGGAATTGACCTCGATGACTTTCGAGGATGGGTGATTTCACAGCAATAAATCTTGCCCGTCGATTGGGTGTGTAGAACTCACCGTTGGCAAAAAACCGCGTCTGCTGGCTCGGTTCAAAACTTGCGCGCTGGGGCCATTGGAAGGGGGGCAACGCGTTGTACGCCGCCTCATCAAGGTCTGCGACTGCGCCCAAATGCAGGTCGCGGCGTCCACCTTGGGTCTCATCATTCTCGAATGCGGTAAGCGCCGCGTATTCAGCGAAAACCTGCGACGTGTGTTCCCAATTGAAACCAGCGTCAAAGCCCATGCGTCGGCCCATTTGCGCCAGCTGCCACCAATCGGCTTTTGCATCCCCAGGAGGTGGCATGAAAGCGCGCTGGCGCGAGACACGACGCTCGGAGTTGGTGACGGTGCCGTCCTTTTCGCCCCAGGCAAGGGCGGGTAGCTTCACATGGGCGTGGCGCAAAGTGTCGGTTTCCGACACCACGTCGGACACCACCACAAACGGGCACGCAGCAATGGCCGCCTCCACAGCCGCCGCATCGGGCATTGAGACGGCGGGGTTGGTACCCATGATCCAGATCGCCTTGATCCGCCCGTCAGCAACGGCCTGAAACATGTCCACGGCTTTCAAGCCGGGTTTTGTGGCGAGGTTTTCCGTCTCCCAAAACCGCGAAACACGATCGTGGTGCGTAGGGTTCTCCAAGTCCATGTGCGCGGCCAGCATGTTCGCAAGCCCACCAGTCTCCCGCCCGCCCATAGCATTGGGCTGACCCGTTAAGGAGAATGGACCGGCGCCCGGTTTGCCAATGCGTCCGGTCGCCAGATGGCAGTTGAGTATGGTGTTCACTTTGTCTGTGCCGCCAGCTGACTGGTTCACACCCTGACTGTAGCAAGTGACCACTTTGGGCGTGCCGGACCAGAGCTTGTAGAATGCCAGAATGTCTGACCTGTCGAGACCCGTCGCTCGCGCAACGTCGCCAATGTCCAGGCCTTCAGCCAATGCGGCTTCGAAGCCCGAGGTGTGCTCGTCAATATAGGCCTGGTCGGTGACGCCGTCGCGGGCGAGGTGGGCGAGCAATCCGTTGAAGAGTGCTGTGTCGCTGTCTGGAGCGATGGCCAGATGCATGTCAGCCAAGTCAGCTGTCTTGGTGCGACGCGGGTCGATCAGCACCACCTTCATATGAGGGCGCTCTGCCTTGGCCGCTGCGATGCGCTGATAGAGAACAGGGTGGCACCACAGAAGGTTTGAGCCGACCAGCACCACGACGTCCGCCAGCTCGAGATCCTCATAGCAGCCCGGCACGGTGTCGGTGCCAAACGCCCGACGGTGGCCCGCCACCGACGATGCCATGCACAGCCGGGAATTTGTGTCGATATTGCCCGAGCCGATGAAGCCCTTCATCAGCTTGTTGGCGACGTAATAGTCTTCCGTGAGGATCTGGCCTGAGACGTAGAAAGCCACCGAGTCGGGGCCGTGCTCGGTAATCGCGGATGAAAAGCGTGCGGCCACCAGGTCGAGGGTATCGTCCCAAGTGCTCCGCTCGCCGTTCACTTCTGGATAGAGCAGGCGGTCATCCAGCCCCAGCGTTTCACCGAGCGCCGAACCCTTCGAGCAGAGCCGACCAAAGTTGGCGGGGTGTTCGGCGTCACCCTCGATAGCAGTACCACCACTTCCGTCTGGCTTTGCGATGACGCCGCATCCCACGCCGCAATAGGGGCAGGTGGTTCTTGTTTCGCCCCGCTCTGCCCCCTCTTTCATATCAGAGGCCCAGAAGCACTGTGTCGCCGTCGAGGCGGATGGGAAAGGCGCGGGTTTCGCCTTCATCAGCCCCTTGGGCTTGGCCTGTTTCCAGGCTGATGACCCAATTGTGCAACGGGCAAGTCACACAACCATCGTGGACGATGCCCTGGCTCAGCGGCCCGTTCTTGTGTGGGCATTTGTCTTCAAGGGCGAACACCCTGTCATCCGCCGTGCGGAAGATGGCGATGGTTGTCTCGCCATTCTTCACGCAGCGCGCGCCCCGCGCGGGAATGTCAGCCAAAGAGCCGACGGCGACCCAGTTTTTGCTCATAGCATTCATTCCGCAGCCTCGAGGTTCAGTGTCGCGATAGGGTTGAACTCGTGCTTGTCCTTGCCGGACACGCGCTCATCCCATGGGTCCACCTGGGCAAATTTCTGGCTGAAGACGAAGCGGTCGTAATAGGCTTTGCGAGCCGCCGCATCGTCCATGATCTGACGTTGAATTTCCTCAATGCCGATCCGTTTGGCCCACTTATAAATTCGCTCCAGATAATGGCCCTGCTCGCGATACATTTGGGCGAGGGCGACGACGTACTCCATCACCTCATCCTCGGTCTTCACGTGCCCAAGCACTTCGGTGCCTTTAATGTCGAGGCCGGCGGCACCTGCAAAATGAATCTCAAAGCCGGAATCGACACAGATCACGCCAATGTCCTTGCAGGTGGCTTCAGCGCAGTTTCGAGGGCAGCCGGAGACGGCCATCTTCAGCTTGGCGGGCGTCCAAGAACCCCACATGAACTTTTCAAGCTTGATGCCCAGACCTGTGGAATCCTGCGTGCCGAAGCGGCACCAGTTCGTGCCGACGCAGGTTTTCACCGTGCGCAGGCCCTTTGCGTAGGCCTGACCAGAGACAAATCCTGCCTCGCCCAGGTCTGCCCAAACGGCTGGCAGATCTTCCTTCTTGATGCCCAGCATGTCGATGCGCTGACCGCCGGTGACTTTGACGGCGGGTATCTCGAATTTGTCCACCACGTCGGCGATGGCGCGCAGCTCCGAGGAAGACGTCATGCCGCCCCACATGCGCGGGACGACCGAATAGGTGCCATCCTTCTGAATGTTGGCGTGCACGCGTTCGTTGATGAAACGGGACTGGTAGTCATCCGCATATTCATCAGGCCAGTCGCACACGAGGTAGTAGTTCAGGGCCGGGCGACACTTGGCGCAGCCGCAGGAGGTCTTCCACTCCAGCTCCTGCATGACTTCGGGAATTGTCTCGAGGCCCTTTGCCTTGATGAGCCTGCGCACGTCGCTGTGGCCGAGATCCGTGCACCCGCACATTGGTGTAACGGCCGCCGGATCATAGGCATCGCCCAGCGTGAAAGAGAGAAGCTGCTCCACCAGACCTGTGCAGGTGCCACAGCTTGCCGAGGCTTTTGTGTGGGCGCGGACATCGTCCAGCCCGGTCAGACCCTTTTCGGTGATGGCGCCCGTGATCGCCCCTTTACACACACCGTTGCAGCCGCAGATCTCTGCGTCATCGGGCAATGCTGCAACGGCCGCCATAGGGTCCAGTGGTGCGCCGCCCTGATAGGCCTGTCCGAAGATGAGCGTGTCGCGCATCTCCGATACGTCGGTACCCTTCTTGAGAAGATCGAAGAACCATGGGCCGTCAGCTGTTTCGCCGTATAGGACCGCGCCAATGATTTTATCGTCTTTCAGCACAAGGCGTTTGTAGATACCCGCAGTGGCATCCCGCAGCACGATTTCTTCGCGATCCTCGGCCTCGGCAAAATCGCCTGCGGAGTAGAGGTCGATGCCGGTGACCTTGAGTTTCGTCGCGGTGACAGAACCTTCATAGCTTGCGCTTGTGTCTCCGGTGAGCTGAGCAGCGATTACTTTGGCCATGTCGTAGAGCGGGGCGACGAGCCCATAGCACATGCCCCGGTGCTCCACGCATTCGCCAAGGGCGAACACATCGGCATCATTGGTGACCATGTGGTCCGAGACGACTATGCCGCGATTGACGGCTAGGCCAGCTTCCTTCGCAAGTTCGGCGGACGGGCGAATGCCCACGGCCATCACAACCATGCATGCGTCAAGGCGTGTGCCGTCTTCCAGTTCAACGCCGACGACTTGTCCGTCATGGCCCAGAATCTGTTTGGTGTTGGAGCCGGTCATAACCTTGATGCCAAGGTCTTCGAAGGCCCGCTCGAGAAGATAACCCGCTGCCGGGTCCAGCTGACGCTCCATCAGCGTGTCCATGAGGTGCAGCACGGTGACGTCCATGCCCTGTGCCTTCAGGCCAGCCGCCGCCTCAAGGCCGAGCAGACCGCCGCCGATGACGACGGCAGCGCCTTTGGAGCCTGCCACCTCGATCATCTTTTCAACGTCGTCGAGATCGCGATAGGTCAGCACGCCTTCGAGATCGTGGCCGGGCAGGGGGATGATGAATGGGTTGGAACCTGTGGCGACAACCAGCTTGTCATAGGCGGCTGTGATGCCGTTCTCGGACGTCACGGTTTTGGCCGTGCGGTCGATCCCGGCGATCCGGGCCGACTTGTGCAGCGTCACGCCGTGGGTGGCATACCAGTCATCATCATGGGTGATGATGTCGCCATAGGCCTTCTCGCCGGACAGGACTGGTGAGAGCATCAGGCGATTGTAGTTCACCCGTGGTTCGGCGTTGAAGATCGTTACGTCGTAGGCATCGGCATCCAGCTCGAACAGATGCTCCAGCATCCGCCCGGGCGCCATGCCATTGCCGATCACGACAAGTTTCTGTTTGGCGCTCATTCGGCCGCCTCCAGTTTCGAATTAGGGTTTGCCGCTGTCTGCCGGGCGATGCGTGCTGCACGCTTTTCGGAGATCACGGCCAATTGCTCTTCGGTCGGGTCTGCGCCGCCCTCATAGGCTTCGAGGAACTCCAGCAATTCCTCGCGGTAGGCGTAGTAGTCCGGGTGGTCGAGCAGTGCCTTGCGCGAGCGCGGGCGCGGCAGGTCCACATCCATTACATTTCCGATTTTGGCATTCGGGCCGTTGGACATCATCACCACCCGGTCAGCCAGCAGGATGGCTTCGTCCACATCGTGGGTCACACAGATTGCCGTCACCTGGGTGCGTTTCCACACATCCATCAGCACGTCCTGCAGCTCCCAGCGGGTTAGGCTGTCCAGCATGCCGAAGGGCTCATCGAGCAGCAGCAGTTTGGGGGAAAGAGCAAACGCCCGAGCAATGCCCACGCGCTGCTTCATTCCGTTGGAGAGGTCTGCCGCGCTTTTGTGCATAGCGTCTGAGAGGCCGACGCGTTGGAGATAATATTCCACCACATCGTTGCGCTCGGCCTTTGTGGCATCGGGGTAAACCCGGTCTACGCCCAGCGCGACGTTCTGATAAGCTGTGAGCCAGGGCATCAGGCTGGGAGCCTGGAACACCACCGCCCGATCTGGTCCGGCCTCAGTGATGTGTTTGCCATCGAGAATGATGGCGCCTTCGGTGATTGGGTTCAGGCCAGCAACCATGGAAAGAACCGTGGACTTGCCGCAGCCCGAATGGCCGATGAGCGTGGTGAATTCGCCCTTTTTCATTTCGAACTCAAAGCCGTCCACCACCGTGAGCGGACCCTTAGGTGTGGGATAAACCTTTTTGAGCTGGCTGAACTGCAGAAAGCGGTCGCTCGTCGTAGTGGCTGCAGCTTTTTGATAGGCGGCCGGCAGTTGTTCTTCCGTGTCCTTGGCGGTGAAAGGCACAACGTTTGGCAGCACAATTTCACGCTCTACATCCGCGCCGCGCTCGGCCCCAACTTCCATCAAGTAGCTCGTGATCTCACCGCGAAGTCGGATGAAGGTTTCATCCGAGTTCATCACGGCACGATCGCGCGGGCGCGG
>JBCBZX010000394.1:0-2511 GCA_039815105.1 Pseudomonadota bacterium | reverse complement strand
GCGAGCTGTGCTGAACGAGTTGCGCCAAACAAACGCTATTTCGGACAAAACCGCCTTGAAGATGGCCGTGCCACGGATGAACAAAGTTGCTCAGACCCTGACGCATGCTGGTCTGCGCAGTGTGTTTGACTTTGTCATCCACGCTCCGCGCCTGATATGGGAACACGCACGTGCCGGACATTTCAAGCGATAATCAAAGCGGACCGCCGTCGCTGCGAGATCGTCGCCCGTTCGGCGTCCACCGCGCTCCACCCCTAAAAGAACCCTAAAATCTGGGCTCTGACGCCGAAGCCTTGGCCAACTCCACGCGAAAACCCACCTGAACAGAAAGTAACCAACTCAATATCAGTTACTCGCTGGGACAACCTGACTTTCAGAGCGGCACTTGCGGCCATGACGAGTGCCGGATCGCTGTGCGCACAAACCACGGTCAGCAACCAAGACTCCATCGTAGCCGTCTTCCGGGAACTTTGGCACGATTGGCAATCAACACGAAGCTCAGGACGATCAACGCTTAGGTCAGTAAACGGTAGGCGCAATCATGACAGGTCCCTCTCAAGTCCCTTGCTCTTAGCAATCCATTGATCGATGTGGATGGCAAGCGCACCACGACAGTTCCTGTAGAATGGGGCGCGCTAGAAGTATGGTGCGAGAACCCATCCGTGATCCTTGCGCCACTTCTTGCTATCCAGAAGCCTTGGCGAAATGCCCAGCTGCGGGTCCATCTCATCATCTGTATTGGTTCCGAACAGCTTTTTCGGGACTCCCGATTTTAGTGGGATTGCAGCATTGCAAGGGGGAGGTGGCCGGCTCGGCGGCAATGGACATGTCTGGGTGCCCAGAAAAATCTCGTAGTAATACTTCTTGCCGCAGCTCTTTGACGACGCGCTGTACAGTTTGAACTTGCTCGCGTCCCATTTTCTTTTTCGGTCACTCTTGGTTTTCACCGCATTCGAAACAATCCCCCAAGTGAGATCAGTGTAGCCCGTGTTCTTTGTTTCCAAACGGCTTTTTATGGCGAGCAAGACGCGCAAGGCTTCATAGTGAAAGCCCATCGCGTGCGCCTTACGGATGTCAGAGGCATCCTTTGGCCAAGTGAGCGCGCCAGTTTCATAGTGCTGCGCAAAGGTCTGAAGATTGCCCCAGTCACCGCAAAGGGCCACATGGATTTTTTCAACCCGTCGGACTGATGCGGTGAACGCCTCATCCACGCCGATCCTGATCTCGTCGATCTTACCTTGGATTTTGCCAGTCGGATCGCCGGTTTGCGAGACCGTATAGTCCCATAAGAGCCCCATCATCTTACCAAGGACCTTGCCTTCGGGTCCGCCCACTTTTTCAGAGGCGGTCACCAATAGTTTCATTGCGGTGTCCAGATAGAACACAACCTCTGATTTTTGGGGAACAAGATCGAAGCGATCATTCACAGTATCCATGAAATAATGGTCAAAGATGACCTGATCGCGATACAGGTTTCTGAGATGCCCAGCATCGCCGAACCAATCCTTTGCATAGCTGTAGTAGCGCACCTCGTTTTCCAGGTGATCGAGCACTTTTGCCCAGGCTTCTTTCTTTCGTTTGGGGGCTTTGGGTCGTGCGATGTTTCGAATATCCGCGATGGTCAGCCGTTCGCCCTGATCCTCCATCGGGCTGATCTTGAGCGTCTTGACGATATCGTCATAGGCCTTCTTGTCGTGGCCTTCGTAGTGTAGCTCGGGAAAATCAATCCCACTTTCCTTCAGGTTAAAGACCTGTTCGATCATCGCGAGGACGTCGTCTGCCGGCTTGGCAACTTTGAGCGGTGTAGACATCCATGCAAGATCTGTTGGGATATCACCTGCCAATTCCGGCTCTGTTGGTGCCGCCAAAAGAGGCGTCCTTGGGAGGCCACCGGCGGTCAAATCAAAGCCCGGGTCGCCCACGTTTTCCATCGCTTTGGAAACAAGATCAAAATCCGCATCCTCCACATCCGATATCCTGGCAATAAGCCGGGGTAGGTCGGTCCCACCGCGTGCCGAGACGTCCAGTATCTCGGCTCGGGCCGCAAATGCTGCTGGCAGATGTTCTTTGAGGGCTTGCAGATAGGCGATAGGATTACCTCTCGCCTTTTGAACGATTGCTACTTCCATATGTCCCTCCACTCCCCATTCCTCAGAAAATACTGAGATTTCAGTGAGGTTAGCGGGAAAGCTGCCCTTACGTAAAGAAAAGCCTTTCTGAGGGTGACGCTGCCGTTCGATACGGGAACGACAACCGGTCGAACAGACTCAGCGCGAACCTTTGCTGCAATTTACTGAACTACGGCTTCAAGTCTCTGGCATTCATTGGGCGTTGAGACGCAGCTTATACCGCGCCGAGCTTTTGCTTGGATAACAGGACTTGGAGAAGCCAAACGCCCTAAACCCTTGTCGATTCATCCGCTCTCATCCCGAGCCGCGTTCGCTAGATGACTGATTTTTAGAAATAGGTGTTTTTTCGGTCTTATCTTCAAACCCAACCTGGCTTTCCGGT
>JBCBZX010000055.1:0-12934 GCA_039815105.1 Pseudomonadota bacterium | reverse complement strand
TCACCGACAAAATGATGGAAACAGCCAGAAACACATCGAGCAGGATGGCCGGGAGCGGCATGATCAGAATCACAAGGATCGTCATCACGCCAATGGCCAGCATGATATCGGCGCGCCGCGCGTAGTCGATCAGTTCGCCAAGCTTGCCGCCACCACCCAGACGCGGGGCAACACCGGCCTGAACACCGGTTTCCGAAGCCGCCTTGGGTGCAGGCACCCCTGCATTGCCTGCTGTGATATCGCTCATGAATTGGGCACTGCCAACTGGGCCGCGAAATGATACGGCGTTACCCGGCAATTTTTGCCCACTACATGGTTAATGGCGCGTTAAGTCTCTCCAAAAAGCGGGGGGAAAATGGCTGCGAAAGCTAGCTTGCATTGGCCCAGGCGTCGAACGCTCTGCGGAAGACATCCGAGCCACGGGCACCCTTTTCGATGGTCAACAGCGCACGACGCCCCGTCGTGTAGGCAATCGGAAGATCAATCCATGGTCGCTCCCGCATAATTTGCGTGTTGGCAGCCTCAGCCTCGGCAAGATCATAAAGCGCCACGATGAAGAACGTGTCAGAGATTTTGGCCGGCTCTGCGATCAGCGCATTGCCCTGCTCTTCCTCGGTGGGTTTGAACACCACTTGGCGGACCGAACTGATTCCGTTGCCCGTGAATCCGTCAGGCAAATCAAATAAAATATCAATGACATGGCTGGCAGATAGGGTCTCGTCGACATTCTTTCGAATGACCATCTTCACCCCAATTCCCAGTTCACCGATGGAAACATCGGCATCGATGGTGGGCAGCCCGTCACGTTCACCATTGCTCCAGATCACGGTGCCGGGCACGCGAGTTGTGCCCTCCGCGCCACCATTTTCTACGTAGAAAAATGCCCGTTGCGCCACCGTCGCACCGGCAGCCGGAGCGGTTTGGCCCTGCTCTTGGGTGGCTGGGGCGGCGGCATCTGTGCCGTCGCTGGGCACCGTGAACTGCACACCATTTTCATCAACAACCACGTCACCGGGCTGGGGCTGGGGATCGGCTGCGTCTGTCTCGGTTTGTGGATCCAAGGTTGGGCCGCCTTCACCCGGGCCCTCAACCGATGGGTCGGCCGGGTCGGCAGGTACCAATTGAGAATCGTCAACTGGCTGCTCAACGGGCTGGGGTTCTGGCTCGGCGGCGGTTGTTTCGCCATCCGAACCCAGACGCTCATTGAACTTTGTTTCCGCTTCGGCGTCATCGCTGGGCGCCGTTGGCTCATCAGTCCCAGCGGGCACCGGCGTTGGGTCAGATGGCCCATCGTTGGACGCTTCCTCCGGTGCTATTCCCAGGAACGGGATTTCAACGCCGGGCACCAAGCGCTGCACCAAACCGTTCAAACCGCCTTCGCTCTGAGACGCAGCAACGGCACCACCAAGCAAAACAAAAAGCAAAATCAGAAATGCGATCAAACCCTTGCGGCTGCGCTTGTCGGGCTCTGGCGCTCCAACAGGCGCTGAGCCACCCGAAGGGCGTTCGGCTTCAGCTGAGACCGGCCGCGCCGGCGGCACAGGTGCCGCACCAAGCGAAGGGTCGTCCGCTCTGGGCGGGGGGAACGCTCCAAGCCCCGGTTCAACTGGCGGCGGAGTTGGCGTCACGGGCGCTGCAGGGGCCGGCGGCGAAGCGGTAGGCACTGCCGCAGACAAGGTCGGTTCCGAAGCAGGTGCAGGCTCGATACCAAGCTCGGCTTCAAGATCCCCCAACAAGTCGTCTTCGGCGGGCAAGATCGGTTCAGGCGGAGCTTGCGCCGCCTCGACATCAATGATCGCAGCTTCCAGATTGGCAATCTCGGCCTCAATGCGCTCCCCTGGAAGGGCAGGCTGTACCGCATCCAGCTGGCGACGAATGGTTGCCCGCGCCTTCTCATAGACTTTCGACCGCATCTCGGGCGTATTTTGGGGAAGTCCAGCGAGCGTCTTATTCAGTACGGCGTGATAGTCGGGCATGGGAAACTCTGTACTTTCGGCGTGCGATGCACCGACCTTTCGCAAGTGTGTGACGCATGTTTGCGGACAATTTCAGGCACAACCATCCGCAAATTGTGACTTAAGGAAAGCTAGTCCTGAAAGGGGTCCTGGACAAGTATGGTGTCGTCTCGCTCCGGGCTTGTCGACAACATAGCGACCGGAGCGCCGATAAGCTCTTCGACGTGGCGGACATATTTCACAGCTTCCGCCGGCAAATCCGCCCAGCTTCGCGCGCCTTCGGTGGAGTCTTTCCAGCCAGGCAGGGTTTCATAAATCGGCTCCACACGTGCCTGCCGACCTTGGCTGGCTGGGAGATAATCCAGCACTTCTCCATCCAGCTTGTAGCCGATACAAACCTTGATTTCATCCATGCCATCAAGAACATCGAGCTTGGTCAGCGCGATCCCATGCATACCGTTGGTCGCGACGGCTTGGCGTACGGCGACGGCGTCAAACCAGCCGCACCTGCGTTTGCGTCCGGTCACGGTGCCAAACTCATGCCCCCGCTCGCCCAATCGCTGGCCCACGTCATCATTGAGCTCGGTGGGGAACGGCCCCTCGCCGACACGGGTGGTGTAGGCTTTGGTGATGCCCAGCACGTAATCGATGGAACCGGGGCCAACACCGGAACCGGCAGCCGCCTGCCCGGCACATGTGTTCGACGATGTCACGAACGGGTATGTGCCGTGATCAATGTCGAGAAGTGTGCCTTGAGCGCCTTCAAACAAAATGCGCTTGCCGGCGCGGCGCTTGGCATCAAGCAGTCGCCAAACGGCCTCGCGATAAGGCAGCAGCCTGTCGGCCACCTCCATCAGCTCATCAAGCAACGTTTGAGTTTCCGTCGGCTCGAAACCGAGCCCCTTGCGAAGCGGATTGTGGTGGGCCAGCAAACGGTCGATTTTGGCGACCAGCGTATCGGGGTTCTCCAAATCCATCACGCGTATAGCGCGGCGCCCGACCTTGTCTTCATAGGCCGGTCCAATTCCTCTGCGAGTGGTGCCGATCTTCGTACCCGATGTGGCAGCATTTTCCCGAATCGCATCAAGCTCCCGGTGCAGTGACAGGATGAGAGTCGCATTGTCGGCAATGCGCAAATTCTCCGGCGAAATCTCAACGCCCTGGCTGCTGAGCTTGTCGATCTCACTGACCAGAGCGTGGGGGTCTATCACCACACCATTGCCGATGACAGCCAGCTTGCCCTTGCGCACCACGCCGGAGGGCAAAAGGCTAAGCTTGTAGGACGTACCGTCGATGACGAGCGTGTGGCCGGCATTGTGCCCACCCTGAAAACGCACCACCACATCGGCGCGCTCGGACAGCCAATCAACAATCTTGCCCTTGCCTTCGTCGCCCCACTGAGAACCGACTACAACCACATTCGCCATGGGAACTCCCCCCGCATAAAAGACTGTGCTTCAAACCGGCGCACGTTAAGCACACCGTGGCGCACGATGCGAGGGGGTGAACCTAGCTATCCACGCAGAGACTCAATCGCTCAGCACGCAAAGCCTAGCACCTCCGACCTATCCCCGCGGGCGGATGGGCCAATTGCCATCGCGTGTGATTTGTTTATCGGAAGGCCAAGTGATCGTGTGCCGCGCCTCAATGGTGCGGGTTGCGCCGGGCGCGAGATCAAAGGTCCAGGCCAACACACCGCGCCGTCCATCCACATCCGTTTGGGTTGGCACCGCGCCATTTGGAAATGTGGTTTCGATCTCAATATCATCTGCTTCTGCAAATGGCACTCGGTCGATCACTGTGATGGCGCGTGGCCGGTCCGCCAGATTGGCAACTGATATGCTTACCGCCGTGCGGTCCCGGTTCGAGGAGGTGATAATACCTGTTTCCCCAGTGGAGCGGTCAGCGACAAGCCGCTCCACGTTGACGCTGTCATCTGGGCCAAAGCCGATGTCAAACTCAGCACCAGTGGCCAGGCGTGGCAAAAATGTACGGCCCACCAAGTCGCCATCCCGGGTCAACGACGCTTCGCCTGGCAAAATGGTGAGCCCATCGGGCACCTGGCCCGCAGCGTGCAGAAATGCCTCGGCGCTCAATAGCGGCGTGGCGCGCGTCTCAAGGTCCACGGTCACATCGGTTTGCGCGATGAGAACAGTCCGCGCACCATTGCTCGATGGAAGATCGCTGAGTTCTGGCAGGGAGAAGGTTGCGCGATATCCGGCAAACTGCGCATTGGCAGCCTCCTCTCGTATCATCATGGGAGCCGCGGCATCTGCTTGCACCATACTCTCCAGCGCGATGCCTCCGTTCGTCTTGTTGCGCGCCATGGGCGCAGCCGCAGGGCGCGGCCGCAAAAAGCTCACCTGTTCCGAAGGCAAAATGCCAGCTTCCGTCGCACCACTCGGGCGGGCGGTGGAGAGCGTTAGCGCGACATCCTTCCAATCTTCCCCTGTGGTTTGAACGATCGACGCCTGACTGCGGATTGCAAGCATTGGCTGGTCATCCAAAGTGTCGAGCGCCAGATCATAACCCGGTGACCAGCTCACGGCATTGGTCAGATAGCTAAGCGCGAGCGTTCCACTGGCATCTCCATCTGAGCTAATGCGTATCGCAGCCTCCAGCACTTTGCGGCGACTGGGCATGTCCGCCAGTTCGAGCTCAAGAGCTGTGATCTGTTCCCGGGTATCGCGGTCTTCAGCCGCAAGAGCCAAACGTGTTTCAACGACCTTGGCCTGGGCTTGGCCAACGGTGTTCAGGATATCAAGTATGTCCGCCGCATCGGGTAAGACGACGCTCTCGCTTTCGCTAGAGAATACGGTGGGAATTGTGTTGACGAGGTTGGTCACGAGTTGCGCCTGGGCCTCCGCCACCGTTTGCCGTTGCGCAATCGACGCAAGTTCTATGTTCAGGCTCGCAATCTGCTCTTCCAGCCGCCGTCGACGCTCGCCAGTGTCGGCCAATTTCTGCACGGTCCGCACGTCGACGCCGCGCAACACGATGGAGCCTTCGGCGGCACCTGACAGCCGCACGGAGTTGGGGTCAATATTGGCCCCTGCAAGCTCAACCAGAAGTTTATGTTGGCCCTCGGGAACATCAAAAGTGATCTGCCGTGTCACATTGGCGGCACCGGGATAAATGGTTGCCGCCGTCACATCACCATCCACCTCAAATGATGCAGCGAGCCCCTGTGTGGCCAACGCCGTGCCCAGCGCCAGGCTGGTGGCAAGCTTTTTCAACTGTCGGGAAAGGCGTTTGGTCGAGGTGATCATGACGAGAATGTCTCCGATTTTGCGGCCGCGGCGTCACTTTGCCGCCTATAGCGGCGGAAAGATGGTGCATTGATCTTTCCCGCAGGCTAGTTCGGGTCAATGACCGACACCACCTCCCGCCGCTCATTTGGCAACTGGCTCAATGACCAGCCTTATCTGCTGCTCACGCTCACGGCTTTGGCGTGGGGCGGCAACGCCGTGGTGGGCCGCGCGGCACCCGGCGAAGTGTCTCCCGCGGTTCTGACCCTGGGCCGTTGGGGGTTTGCCACGCTCATTTGCGCAACCATTTTCTGGCCCCGCCTCAAAGCTGAGTGGCCCACCATACGCCGCGTTGGCTGGATACCGCTGGCCTTGGGCGCTGTTGGCTATGCAGGTTTCAACTTCTTCCTCTATTCCGGGCTGGTGCACATGCCCGCGACCAATGCAGCCATCCTGCAATCTGGAATTCCCTTGCTGATCTTTATTTTGAACTTTGTGATCTTCCGCCAAAAGGTTCGCTGGTCAGAAATTGTCGGCTTCTCCATTTCACTGGTGGGCGTCGCAGTGGTGGTGACCCGCGGAGATCCGCTGTCACTTTTGGGCACGCCCTTGGGCTTGGGCGAGGTATTCATGGTGGGTGCAGCCATCACCTATGCCGGCTACACGCTGGGCCTGCGATATAAACCCGCCCTCGGGTGGCAGGCATTCCTGACCCTGGCCATTGCCGGCGCTGCCTTCGCCAGCATCTTTCTGGTGCTTGAAGAAAGCGCGCGCGGCGCAAGCACCTGGCCGGGCACGCAACTCGCTTGGCTTCTGGTGGCCTACGCAGCTGTGGTGCCGTCCATCCTGGCCCAGGGCTTCTACATTCGAGGCGTCGAAGCGGTGGGGCCCAACCGGGCCGGATTGTTCATCAATCTCGTCCCGCTTTTCACAGCCCTGTTGGCAGTGCTGCTGATCGGCGAACAGCTGCAGCTTTATCACGGCGTGGCGATGGTGCTTGTGATTGGCGGCGTGTCACTGGCGCAGCGCAAATAAATCGAACCCGGACAAAAAAGGGGCGCATGCCGCGCCTTAGAGTTCAGTATTGTCCGCGCATCACGAAAGGGGCGCATGCCGCGCCCCAGAGTTCAGTGTTGTCCGCGCATCACGCGGCGCGTTCGCGACCGTTTGCGCCAATGAACCATGCGTCCTTATCGACGGTGCGACTGATCTCAACGAACAGATCTTCCGTGTTGCCATCGCCCGCTTCTTCAGCGGCTTCGGCAGCTTTGCGAACCTTGGCCCCAAAGTCTTTGAAACGCTCAACGAGCGCATCGATGTGATCTTGGATATCGATGGTCTCGGCGGGATAGGCGTCAAGCGACGTGCCTTCAGCCGCGTCCTGCAGCGTGCCCCGTGCAACACCACCAAGAATGACGGCTCGCTCGGCCATCGTGTCGATGCCATCTGCCAAATGGTCGGCGACGTCATCCAGCAATTCATGGACGCCGATAAAGCCAACGCCTTTGAGGTTCCAATGGGCCTGCTTCACCGCCAGCCGCAAGTCGATGGCATCCACAAGGCGGGCGTTCAGAAGCTCGACCACTTCGTTGCGCGTATTGTCGTTCAGACCGCTGGCAAAATTCTCTGGCATTTTCGGGCTCCTTCAAAAACAAACAGGCCGGAGACATCGCCCCCGGCTCACATGTTTAACGGCAGAGCCTGCGATTGGTTCCGTCAGCTACACCGCAAACTTCAGCGGTTTGGCCTGAATGATCGCATCCTCGCCTTTGACCACCGCCCACAGTGACGCCGGTATGGGTGCATCGAGGTAAAGAAGCGCAATCGCATCACCGCCCGGCGCGTTTCGGCCCAGATGGAAGTTCGCGATGTTCACCCCGGCATCGCCAAAATGCTTGCCCAACAGACCGATAATGCCGGGCGCGTCCTTATTGGTGGTATAGAGCATGTGCTCGCCAATCTCGGCGTCAAGATTGATGCCCTTGATCTGAATGAAGCGCGGTTTGCCGTCTGCAAACACCGTGCCGGCCACCGAACGCTCTTGGTTTTCAGTACGCACGGTGATCTTGATGTAGCCATCATAGATGCCAGTTTTGTCGCGCTTCACCTCGGAAACCTTGATGCCTTTATCACGCATCTTCATGGGTGCAGACACCATGTTTACACTGTCGCCGACCAACGGGCGCATGATGCCAGCCTGCGCGGCGCTCATCAGCGCCTTGGTGTTCATCTCAGACACCGAGCCGTCAAAGACGATTTCCACTTCCTTGATGGCCCCCTCCGTCACCTGACCGGTAAACGCACCCAGCAATTCCGCCAGTTTCACAAATGGTACAAGGCGTGGCGCTTCTTCTGCAGTGATCGACGGCATGTTAAGCGCATTGGTGACTGCGCCTTCCAACAGGTAGTCGGAAATCTGCTCAGCCACCTGCAGGGCGACATTCTCCTGAGCTTCAGATGTGGAGGCACCCAGGTGCGGCGTGCAAACGACGTTGGGCAGGCCGAACAATGGCGAAGCTGTCGCCGGTTCAACTTCAAACACGTCGAATGCAGCACCCGCCACGTGGCCGGACTTGATGGCTTCAGCCAGCGCTGCCTCATCCACCAGGCCGCCCCGAGCGCAGTTTACGATGCGCACGCCCGGCTTCATTTTTGCTATGGCCTCGGCAGAGATGATGCCCTTGGTCATATCAGTCATGGGCACGTGCAGGGTGATGAAGTCCGCACGAGTGAAAAGCTGGTCGAGTTCGACCTTCTCAATGCCCAGTTCAACCGCGCGTTCGCTGGTCAAAAACGGATCAAACGCCACCACTTTCATCTTCAGACCCAGGGCGCGCGCAGCAACGATGGAGCCAATATTGCCAGCACCGATGAGACCCAGTGTCTTACCAGTGATCTCCACGCCCATGAATTTGGATTTCTCCCACTTGCCGGCCTGGGTGGAACTGTCAGCAGGCGGGATTTGACGGGCCACTGCAAACATCAGTGCAATGGCATGCTCCGCTGTGGTGATGGAATTGCCGAAGGGGGTGTTCATCACGATGATACCCTTGGACGAGGCGGCAGGAATATCGACATTGTCGACGCCGATGCCGGCCCGGCCAATGACCCGGAGATTGCCGGCAGAAGCCAAAACATCTTCCGTCAGCTTGGTGGCGGAGCGAATAGCAATGCCATCATATTGGCCGATCACTTCCTTGAGCTTGGCTTTGTCCTTGCCAAGGTCAGGCAGGAAATCGACGTCGACGCCGCGATCCTTGAATATCTGAACGGCGGTGGGGGACAGTTTGTCTGAAACGAGAACGCGCGGTGCCATGGGGCTATCCTTTGCTGCGTGAATGAAGGTGAGCGCAGGGCGCTCTTCAGTTCGCAATCCTCCGACTTGATCCGAGGATCTTTGTCGTTGGTTGCGAACCGGTGATAGGTGGGCCCTCGGGGCAAGCCCGAGGGTGACGAAGGGTGGTACTAGGCAGCGGCCCTCAGCGTGGCCTTTTGCCGGGCGAACGCCCAATCGAGCCAATGCGTCAGCGCTTCCACATCTGCGGTATCTACCGTAGCTCCACACCAGACCCGAAAGCCGGTGGGGGCATCGCGGTAAGCACCAATGTCATAGGCCACACCTTCATCGTCCAGCACTTTGACAATTGCCTTTGCAAAGGCCGCCTGCTCGTCAGCTGGCAAAGCGGCGACATCGGCGTCAGCAATCGTCAGGCACACTGAGGTGTTGGACCGCGTGGCGGGGTCGACAGCCAGATTGGCGATCCACGCCGTGCGGTCCACCCAATCGTTGAGGGCTTTGGCATTGGCATCGGCCCGCGCGATCATGGCACCTAGCCCGCCAATGTCAGCGGCCCAATCCAAAGCGTCGATATAGTCTTCAACACAGAGCATCGACGGCGTGTTGATGGTAGCGCCTGAGAATATGCCTTCGATCAACTTGCCACCCTTGGTGAGGCGGAAGATTTTTGGCAAGGGGCGGTTCGGTGTGAAAGTCTCAAGCCGCTCCACAGCGCGAGGGCTCAGGATCAGCACGCCATGTGCCGCTTCTCCCCCCAGCACTTTCTGCCAGGAGAACGTCACAACATCGAGCTTCTCCCAGGGCAAGTTCTGGGCGAAGGCCGCAGAGGTGGCATCACAAAGCGTGAGGCCCTGGCGGTCGGCGGGAATCATGTCGCCATGGGGCATTTTTACGCCGGATGTCGTGCCATTCCATGTGAAACCGACATCGCGATTCCAATCGATGGAGGACATATCTGGCAACACGCCATAGTCGGCAGTCACGGTCTCGCAATCATCGAGCTGCAACTGTTTGACCGCATCGCTTACCCAGCCAGCGCCGAAGCTTTCCCACGACACCATGGTCACGGGGCGCGCGCCAAGCATGGTCCACATGGCCATCTCATAGGCACCCGTGTCCGACGCGGGGACGATGCCGATGCGGTAATCATCGGGCACCTGCAACACCGCGCGGGTCTTATCGATGGCTTCAGCAAGCTTCGCTTTGCCTACTTTCGCGCGATGCGAGCGCCCCAGAGAGGCTTTAGAAAGTGTGGAGAGTGTCCAGCCAGGCCGTTTGGCGCAGGGTCCGGACGAGAATTGAGGTCGCGCCGGACGGGCGTCCGGGCGGGCAGCTATATCTGTCATTTTAATCCATCCTTACAGATGGGCGCGACCCGTTGGGGGGCCGTGTCCCGCGGACGGGCCTAATGGAGGGTCATGCTTTAGTCAAATGACAGTTGGGCAACATCTGTTCTGCGGACACAAAAAGGGCGGCGACCGAAGCCACCGCCCTTAAACTCTATATCTGCAGAAGAGCCTAAAAGTGGTACTGCAAACCCACGCGAGCGTCGTGGAAGCCCAACGACTTGGTGTTGTGGAAGACACCCGGATTTGGATCGTTGGTCATCTTCACATTGTTGATGCGTGTGTATTTGTAGCCCAGATCAAGCGACGTGTTATGCGTCAGTTCGACATTCACACCGGCCTGCAGGTTCCACGCGAAGTTCCATTCCTTCGCGCCTGCAAAGGACTGTGTGCTGGTCAGGTTGTTTGCCGCAACGCCCGTATAGCCAGGGCAGTGGGTTGCCGTGGCAACGACAGATGTACAATTGCGCATCAGATTGTAGCTGCCGAAAGCAGTGCGTGCGAAGCCAAGACCACCACCAACATAAGGTGTCACACCTTTGAACTTACCAAGGTCAACATAGGCGTTTGCCATGAATTCCGTGGTGTTCAGCTTCTGATCAGACATGGAATTACAGGCGCCGGCGGACACGCCGTCACATGCAACAGTGCCATTGGATCCACCATGAAATTTGGCGCCGAAGCGCTGCTGGACTGTAAGGTCGCCACGGAAGTGCTTGCCGAACTTCCGACCAGCACCAACGCCGATGGCAAAGCTTTCCGACATGCGCGCCTTGGGCAAAATGCCACCGGCATAGTTTACATCACCGATCTTGCTGATGCCTGCGGACAGGTCACCGCGCAAATACCAGCCGCCATGGGCCTTTGGATGCTCAGGCGCGTATACCACGGGCGGTGGCGGAATGAGATCAGCTGCGTTGGCGGCTGGCGCAACAGCCATGCCTGCCGCCGCGATGGCTGCAACCACGGTCACGTTGAGAGCGGTTCGAGACATGAAGTGTCCTTCCAATAATCAATACGACAAGCGGATCGCTCCGCCGACTGATCGGAAGAATGCAGGCTTTAGGTTAAAACCGGCTTAACTACACTTTTTTACCGCGTTTATTAAACAACGCTCGAAATGTCTGCTGTCTACAACACCGGTTGGCTAAGCAGCTACACGATCCAGAGATGAGATGATCTCATTGACCACCGCACGCACCAGCGCCGGATCATCTCCTTCAGCCATCACACGAATCAGCGGTTCAGTGCCTGATGGGCGGATCACAACGCGGCCAGACTTGCCCAGTTGGGATTTACCATCGGCAATGGCCTCTTGAACCAAAGCACTTTCCAATGGCTGGCTGCCGCTGGCGAACCGCACGTTCTCAAGAATTTGTGGCACGGGTTCAAAGCGAGCGCAGACTTCGGAGACCGGCCGGTTCTCCTTTTGCACAACAGCCAGAATTTGCAGCGCTGCAATCAAGCCATCGCCGGTTGTGGAATAGTCTGACAGGACCAGGTGACCGGACTGTTCACCACCAACATTGTAGCCATGCTCGCGCATGTGCTCGACAACATAGCGGTCGCCAACGGCGGTGCGGGCCAGGCCAAGGCCATTGGCTTCAAGATAGCGCTCCAGACCAAGATTGGACATGACGGTGGCGACCACGCCGCCGGCAGCCAGCCGGCCATCCTGTGCCCAGCTTTTGCCAACCACGGCCATCAACTGATCACCATTCACTTCAACGCCGCGCTCATCGACAATAATCACGCGGTCCGCATCACCATCCAAGGCGATGCCAATATCTGCGCGCATCTCACGCACCTTGTCGCACAATTTGTCCGTGTGGGTGGAGCCGCAATCGAGATTGATGTTGGTGCCATTCGGTTCGTCACCAATGGTGATGACTTCAGCGCCAAGCTCCCAAAGGGTTGTTGGCGCCACCTTATAGGCCGCACCATTGGCGCAGTCGACGACGATCCGCATGCCTTCAAGGTTCATCTTGCGGGGCAGCGTGCGCTTGGCAAATTCGACATATCGATCATGCACACCATCGATCCGTTTGGCACGACCCAATTTTTTGGACTGGGCCAGATAGGGCGTCAGATCTTTTTCCAGCAGTTCTTCGATCCGGGCTTCGGTATTGTCCGACAGCTTGAAGCCGTCTGGGCCAAACAATTTGATTCCATTGTCGTGGTATGGATTGTGCGATGCGGAAATCATAACGCCAATATCACCACGCAGAGAGCGTGTGAGCATGGCGACTGCAGGCGTTGGAATCGGGCCAAGCAGGAACACATCCATGCCGGCGGAGGTAAAGCCCGCCACCAGCTCGTTCTCGATCATGTAGCCTGACAAGCGCGTATCCTTGCCGATCACCACACGATGCCGATGCTCGCCGCGCTGAAACGCAATACCAGCCGCCATGCCGACACGCATGGCGATCTCTGCCGTCATGGGTGCGGTGTTCGCTTTACCGCGAATGCCGTCCGTTCCGAAATATTTGCGCCCCATACTCGTCCCCAACTTGTCGTTATACATATGCGAGGCCCCCGTCTGACCCGCACATTCATGATTTCAAGTCGCTATAGTTAGAGGCAAAGCGTTCAAATTGCGTTGGGCGACATGATTAAGAACGGTTTAACGAAGGAGAACCCCAACCACCAAACCACGCTCAACTTCACGTCTGTAACACTTCGTGATGTGAGGGTTGCTGCACGCCCACCAAGACAAAAGACAAAACAAAACCCCGCCTTAGCGGGGTTCTGAAAATCTCAATGAGGTGTTGAGCGGCTTAGCTGGGCTCAGGCGCAAGATCAGGAGCGTCTGGCTCGCCGCCACCCTTTGACTTTTTGCCGGCGCCCGCGCTTGGAACAGCGGACCCGCGTGACGGAGGCGTGTCATCACCCAAGTCGCGGCTTGGCGGCTTGCCATCCAGAAGATCCTGAATCTCCTTGCCTGAAAGCGTCTCATATTCGAGCAACCCTTGGGCCAGCGTTTCAAAATCATCATTCTTTTCGGTCAGCACTTTCCTGGCTGTCTCATAGCCCTCATCCACCAATGCCTTAATCTCAGCATCAATGATGTTGGCCGTGGCCTCAGAG
>JBCBZX010000145.1:0-7500 GCA_039815105.1 Pseudomonadota bacterium | reverse complement strand
CGGGCGGCGGGGGGCGGTGCGCTTTGTACGCGCCATAAATCTCGTTGCGGAAGCTTTTGGACGAGTGGTCGAAGATCACCGCGAAGTGGGTGGGCTTGTCGCCGTCCGCCGCGTCCGTCAGCAATTTGTAGAGCATGTTGCAAAAGCCGGAGACGGCGCCGATGGGCAGACCGTCGGACTTGCGCGTCAGGGGCGGCAGCGCGTGGTAGGCGCGGAAGATGTAGGCTGAGCCGTCCACCAGAAACAGATGATCGCCTTTTTTCATGTCCGTTCTCGCCTCGCTTATGTGTTGCGCCCACAGGTATCGGGCGGCGGCCAAAAGGCAAACCGGAAAAATTGCAAAACTGCGCTTGACCTGGAGCAACTCCAGGCTGGTAGCGCTGTCTTGTCGGAGAATTTGAGGAGCAGACTATGCGTATTTCCGAAGCGTCGAAAACCACCGGACTGAGCGTCGATACCATTCGCTACTACGAGAAAATCGGCATGCTGGCACCGATCGGGCGTGGACCCGATGGGCAGCGCCGGTTTTCTGCCGATGACATTGAATGGATGACCCAACTGAACTGGCTGCGCCAAACCGGCATGCCCCAAGCGGACATGCGGGCATTCGCTGTGTCAGTTCACTCCGGCACGCAGGACACCTCGGAGCGCTATGAGATCTTGCTGCGTCACCACGCGCTGCTTGCCCAAAGGCGTTGCGAGCTGGAAGCCTGCGAGCGCTATCTCGACCACAAATTGTCCGTTTACGCACCCAAACAGGAGAAGAAACATGGTTGAGCACATCACACTTTGGAACGGCAAGACAATCCCTCGCATCGGCATCGGCACCTGGGTCATGGGCGGTGAAATGTATTGGGACGGCGCACCCATTGGCTGGTCGCACGTTAAAGATGAAGACAGCCTGGCGGCTCTACACGAGGCGTTTGAAATGGGCGTCCGGTTTGTGGACACAGCCGGCGTTTATGGTGGTGGCCATTCCGAAGAAATTGTCGGCCAGGCGCTTCAGGCAAGCTCCATCGACCGGGATGAATTTGTCGTGGCCACCAAGTTCGGCCACCCGTTTGAAGGCCGTAATGCCATGGGCGAACGGGCGGACCCTGACTATGTGCGGAGCGAGGTCGACGCCTGCCGCAGGCGGCTTGGCGTGGACCAGATCGACCTGATGCAGTTCCACCTTGACGGGT
Organism: Pseudomonadota bacterium; assembly: GCA_039815105.1. Classification (GTDB taxonomy): domain Bacteria; phylum Pseudomonadota; class Alphaproteobacteria; order Rhizobiales; family Rhizobiaceae; genus JBCBXA01. The sequence goes on along the minus strand of JBCBZX010000145.1, from coordinate 6,316 downwards.
TTGACAAGGATGAAGCCAAAGCCACATTCGACACGCTGGAAGACCTGCTGGACGCTGGCAAGATTGGCGCTTTTGGCTGGAGTACAAACGATGTTGGCAATGCCACGGCCTATGCGGACCGCCCGGGCTATGTGGGCAGCCAGCATGATATGAACATGTTCCGCCGAGCGGATGATATGCTTGCCGCCACCGCCAAAGCCGATGTGCTGTCCATCATCCGCCAACCACTGGCCATGGGCCTGCTTAGCGGCAAATATACCTCGGCAAAGGTGAGTTATGGCGATGGCGACATTCGCGCCGCCGGGGCCGAGTGGATGATCTATTTCGACGAAGATGGCCAACCGCTGCCCGCGATGTTGGACATGCTGGAACAGTTGCGCACCATCGTGACCGAGAATGATCGTAGCCTGGCACAGGGCGCACTGGCATGGGTGCTGGCCGCTGCGCCCCACACGCTGCCAATACCGGGATGCAGAAACATCAACCAAGTGCGCGACAATATGGGCGTCCTTGAACAGGGTCCGCTGAGCCAAGATCAGATGATGCGTATCGACAGTGTGATGAAGGATATGCCACCCATAGCGGCATGAACCAGTCCGGAATATCCAACCAAGAGAAACCAAGGCCTGCCGCGTCAAGGCGCAGGGGTTGGAACAGTCTGATTATTGCGGTGGCAGCTTTGGCCATCGCAGTGCTGCTGTTCCTGCCCAACTTGCTCGGTGCTGCTGAACAATCTCCCCGATACGCTCAGCAATCTATTTTGGCCGACCCTTTTGGGGAACCGGCCTTTGGGCAACCCATGACGCCTTATGCCCTTATTTTGCGCGATGATGGCACGGTGCGCCGGGCCTCGATTTCCAGCTTTGCGGTGGACGCAGTTGCAAACGGCGCGGACGTTCCAGTGGGGACCATGTTTGTCGTTGAAGTGATGAGTGGGTTTCTGGAGTTTGGCTTTGTGGACACACGACAGAAGCTGTCAGACGCCGACCCACAGGGCTGGAGCTATGGCCGCTTCAAACCCCGGCAAGAAGGCGGTGTTGTCGATTTATCAACCCGCAGGGCACCTGATGCCTGCCACATGTGCCACGCGGCATCGGGCGATGGCGCACCGCCCTACACGTTTGGCTTGCTGAAACGTTTCGCCGAAACGGGGCGCGTGCAAAAGGTCAGTTGCGCCTTGGGCGGCCGCGAACCGTGCTTTTCGGCCTTGGGGGGCTCGCCCCACGACTAGTTCTGCCGAGCTCTACCCCGCCTTTACTCTGGCTCTATTCTGCCGGGGCGATCTGCGCTTTGCGCCCACGGCTTGGCACTTCGCCGGGCTTCCAGGCTGTTACGGCCCATGCAGGGCGGCGGAACAAGAAATGACCCATGTTCAAGCGGTTGATGAACCACAGCAAAACCAAGGGGCTGAGCACCGCGACCGTGGTCGTGATCAGGGCAATGTTCCCGGCTCCGAGATCAGGAACAAACTTGATCAGCACCGAACGGGTGACACCCATGGGAAAGAAGAAGGCCAGATAGATGGCGATTGAATTGGCGCCGGCATGTTTCAACAAACGTGTCACCGGGCGGGGCGGAATTTGAGACGGCCAATCGCGACCCGTCGGCATGGTGAGCAAAGACGACGCCAGGACGATGGCCATGGCTCCGGCAAAACCCAGCACAATGGCCAGAACAGGCAATTCCGCCCAGACATCGGAGTAAGCCGCCAGCGAGGCTGGCACCGGCGTAAATGCCAAAGTCATATTGAGCACAAACCAAGCCACAAGCGTGGCTGCGGCCAAAAGTGCCTGGGACCGTGCCCAATCTGCCAAGCGGAACACCAATGGCGCAAAGGCGTAACCCGCAAAGAAATAAACATATTGCGTGGCGAACTCATCAAACATCACCACGCCGGTTTTGATTGGAGCCGCGTTGAGAGCAAATGCCAGGGCAAAAACAATCACCGCCGGAACGGATTTCAAAAGCCGGGTCGCGACGAAAAATACTGGCAGCATATAGATGAACCACAATGTGGAGTGCGGGTTCACGAAGTCGGAAAACGCTGCCGAAAGGGCGCCGGTCAGGCCCAATTCACCCAGAGCAATCGGAAATTTCGAACCGAACTGAATGGCAAACCACAGCACGTAGAAATAGGCGAAATGCACAATCTTGCGATCGGCATACAATCCCCAGGGTCGATTGATCGTAGCGGCCAGAAACAGCCCCGATAGCAGGAAAAAGTCTGGCATGCGGAAGGGCCTAGCGAATGCCACCGGCCAGTCCATAAAGCCTGGACCCATACGATCTGCCACGCCCAATGTCGCATGCATCATAACCACAAGGATGATGCAGATGCCTTTGGCAACATCGACCCAGTCAACGCGGCTGGTGGAGGATTGCGGGTAAGAAGCGGTTTGGACAGACATGTGGCACCTGCGATTTCAAGTTATCGCGCTTTTACCATCCATCGTGTTTTAGAAGGGTTCACGCCTGCGGGAGGCGCGAATTAGGGTTACCGCTTGGTTTGCGAAATCGTGCGAATTCAGCGTTTTACCCACTTCGGTAATGGTTTTCTTCATGTCGATTTAAGCGCCATCGCCCACACTGCACAAAAGCCCGCAATGCGCGGTGCGTGTGAGTTGGGTGTTGAGTTGGCGTCTTCAAAAACCAAAACCGGCAAAGGCCGGAGTTCCAAAGGACGCGTTGAACCGCGTTTCGACACACCTAAAACCGCAAGGACCAAAAAGGGCGGCATGCGGCTCAGCGCCGCCGACCGCACCTCCACGTCCCGCGCCTCTGCCAGCAAGGCGTCCCAGCGCCGCAAGTCGGCCGCCAGCAAATCCCGTTCCGGCTTGTTTCGCCGCAAGACCAGGGCACGCCCCCGCACAAACAGCACGTCATCGCTGCTGGCCCGCTCTGCCCGCTTTGTCACCTATTGGGGTCTGACATTTGGCCTTTGGGGCGCAATTGCAGTGATGGGGATTGTGGGTTGGTACGCCGCTCAAATGCCCCAATCCTCCAGTTGGGCGGTCCCGGACCGTGCACCCAATGTCCGCATTCTGGACGTTGATGGTGACCTGTTGGCCAATAGGGGAGTGACCGGCGGCAGGGCGATTTCGCTGGGTGAAATGTCGCCGCACATACCAGCTGCCGTCATCGCCATCGAAGACCGCAGGTTTAAGCAGCATTTCGGCATTGACCCCATCGGCCTGGCGCGGGCGATGACGCGCAACGTGGTGGCAGGGCGCGTTGTGCAAGGTGGCTCGACCCTCACCCAGCAGCTCGCAAAGAATCTGTTCCTAACCCCCGAGCGTTCGCTGGGGCGAAAGGTGCAGGAAGCCGTGCTGGCTATCTGGCTTGAACAGAAATACGACAAGGATCGTATTCTCGAAATGTACCTCAACCGGGTCTATTTTGGATCAGGAGCGACGGGCGTCGAGGCAGCAAGCCTTCGCTACTTCAACAAATCGGCCAAAGATGTGAGCCTGTCGGAGGCGGCGTTGCTGGCGGGCTTGCTCAAGGCACCATCACGCCTGTCCCCGGCGCGCAACCCGGAAGCTGCAGACGCCCGCGCAGAAGTGGTGCTGGCCGCCATGCTGCGAGACCAGTCCATCACCCGGGAACAACACGCACAAGCCGCCTATGTGGGCCCAAAGCGAGCGGAAAGCTATTGGTCCGGCGCCGAACATTACGTGGCCGATTGGGTGATGGCCCGGCTGCCCAAATTGGTTGGGGACATTGGTGAGGATCTGGTTGTCCGCACATCCATTGATGGCGAACTGCAAGCTTACGCCGACAATGTGATCACTGAAGCGCTGGACACGGATGGTCAGCAATTGAAGGTCGGCCAGGGCGCTCTGGTATCGATAGATGGGACGGGTGCCGTTCGTGCCCTGGTTGGTGGCCGGGACTATAAGGATAGCCAGTTTAACAGGGCCGTGGAGGCTAAACGCCAGCCGGGCTCTGCGTTCAAGCCATTCGTGTGGCTGGCCGCCCTGGAACGTGGGGCAACCCCCCGGACCGTTCGCCAGGACGCACCCATTACGGTGGGGTCGTGGAAGCCCAAAAACTATGACGGCACATATCGCGGCCCCATCACGCTGGACTATGCGCTGGCCAAATCTTCCAACACTGTGGCCGCCCGGCTAACCGTGGAGATGGGCCCCCGGGCCGTGGCGGACACCGCCGCCCGGCTGGGAATCAAATCCAAGCTCAATGCGAATGCGTCACTGGCCTTGGGCACGTCCGAAGTGTCACTCTTGGAACTGACCGCCGCCTATGCTCCATTTGCCAATGGCGGTTTTGACGTAAAACCAACTGTGATCGAACGTATCGAGACGCGCGGGGGAAGGGTGTTGTACCAACGCCCGGCCCATGATGGCTCCCGCGTGATGCAGGCGCGCGAAGTGTCCATGATGAATGCCATGCTGCGCGGCGTGGTGAATGGGGGAACCGGACAGGCGGCCCGACTGGAGAACTGGCAGGTGGCGGGCAAAACCGGAACGAGCCAGAACTTCCGGGACGCTTTATTTGTCGGTTACACCTCCAACCTCACCACCGGCATCTGGTTTGGCAATGACAATGGCAAGCCCACCAGAAAAGTCACTGGCGGCTCCATGCCAACCCGTGCCTGGCATAAATTCATGCTTGCAGCCCATGAGGGCGTACCGGCGCAACGCCTGCCCGGCTTTGTGAGTTTGCCCGACTTGATCGCTATCCAGCCTCGCTGGGACCCTCGCCTCGCGCCACCGTCTAATGGGCCGGCAATCATGCCAGCGGGATTTGTGCCAGATAATTCTGCACCCGCAGGCGTGCCGGAGCCCACCGGTCCGACCCAGCCACTGCTGCCCGCCACACCTCCCGGCACCCAAGGTCCAAGGCCTGGCGCGGATGTGGGGCAGACATTAGCGAACAATGAAACTGCACAGCGATCAATAACGGATCTGCTCTTCGGGGATTGAACGAGCACTCCATCGTAACCATTTGTTCATGGTAAGGAATTGTTAACATTTTGAGCGCACGCTCGGACAGGTATTAGTCACCGCCCTGTCACATGAACGTGCAATCTGGCGGTAACAACGAGGTAGCTGTGGGTGCAAAGTGCACCTGCGCTCTGATCAACCCGGCGTCGAGCTGCGCTCCGCCGGGTTTGTTTTACTCAATCAGCAATTGCCGCGCCAAAAAACAGCAACGTGCAGTCTTGATCGTGGACATGAAACTCACGCTGACCATATTGTTGATCGAATGGCGGGCGCACACGCCCTTCCGGCAAACCGTCCAACCGCGCCTTCAATTGCGCATAAAGCTCATCGACATCATCAACGTCGATGTAGCAACTGTTCTGGCGGTCTGGAGATGACAGGTCGAGCTCTGGCGACGCCTGAAGCAGCCTTATTGCAGCGGCATCGCGTCGAATGAAGGCGTACAAGCCCTCCGTCACAAACCCCGCTTCAAAGCCGAGCACATCGCAATAAAACGACAAGGCCTCACCAAGGTCAGAGCACAGGATGAACGGCGTAATCTGAGTCATTCGGGGCATAAATGCTCCTAACCCGTCAGCGTCCGGCTCACAGCGCCCTTCCAGCCGGTATATTTGGCGTCGCGCGTTTCAGCATCCATGTCGGGTTCGAAGCGTCGCTCCAATTTCCAGCGCTTGGAGAAGCCGTCCACATCAGGCCACACTCCGGCACGCGAGCCGGCAAGCCAAGCAGCGCCAAGTGCGGTCGTCTCCAAAATCTCCGGTCGGTCCACCGGCGCATTCAACATATCGGACAGAAATTGCATGGTGAAATTGCTCGCCACCATGCCACCATCGACCCTCAGCACGGTATCGCCGCCCGTCTGCTCGCCTTGTTGTTGGGAAGCCGCCCAATCCTTTTGCATGGCTTCCAGCAAATCGCGGGTCTGGTAACACACGGCTTCCAGCGCGGCGCGGGCCACCTCATTGGGGCCCGTATTGCGGGTGAGGCCAAACATGGCACCCCTGGCCTCAGCATCCCAATAAGGTGCACCCATGCCTGTGAAAGCCGGCACCAGATAGACCTGTTCATTCGGATCAGAACCCTCGGCCATGCCGCCGGACTTGGACGCATCGTCGAGAATTTTTAAGCCATCACGCAGCCACTGCACCGCAGCGCCAGCAATGAAAATGGACCCTTCAAGGGCGTAGGTCACCTCCCCATTGAGGCGATATGCCAGCGTGGTCAGCAAACGATTATGCGATGGCACCTGTTTGGAACCCGTATTCAACAACGCAAAGCAGCCGGTGCCGTAAGTGGACTTGAACATGCCCGGCTCAAAACAGGCCTGGCCGATGGTGGCCGCATGCTGATCG
>JBCBZX010000410.1:0-2338 GCA_039815105.1 Pseudomonadota bacterium | reverse complement strand
GAGATGAACATCGGTCACGCCTTGCGTATTTTGCGCAGTGAGGGCGGTGAGAGCGGCCATCCCATAAACACCATTCGCAGCAAAAGACTTGAGGTCCGCTTGGATACCCGCTCCGCCCGATGGGTCAGAGCCAGCGATGGTCAACACATTCCTGATCATTTGGGGTCCTCGTTCTTTAGGTACATTGCGCGACAGAGGCCCCGGGCTGCGCCTTCGGGATCGGGCTGACCGCAAATCGCGGACACGACTGCGATCCCGTTGCAGCCCGTGCCAAGAACCTCGGCGGCGTGTTCTTGCTTCAAACCGCCAATCGCGACAGTCGGCACCTGCGCAAAGCGCACCATGTCGCATAGGCCATCCAGCCCAATTGTAGGTTTGTGATCCGTCTTAGTAGATGTGGGGAACACTGTTCCCAGGCCCAGGTAATCGACAAGGTTTGCGTCCGCTGCTGCCACTTGGTGCGATGTTTCGCAGGAAAGGCCGATGATCTTGTCACGCCCCAAACGCTTGCGCGCAATGGCAGGGGCAACATCCTCCTGACCGATATGGACACCATCCACATCGGCGGCGACAACGGCATCAAGATCATCGTTAATGACGAGCGGAACGCCTGTCCCGGACAAGGCATTTTTTAAGACGCGTGCCGCCTCGATGCGATCATGGGTAGATGCGTCCTTGTCGCGCAACTGCACGAAGCTCACGCCGCCTCGAACCGCCGCGGTCACCGTCTCGATCAAAGCGGGACCGGGACATAGTTTGGGGTCTGTCACAAGATACAAGCGCAGACTTTCGGGAGTTAGCTCCATGAGATGCGAGTCTCGTCTAGATCACCCGGTTGAAGGACGTGGAGCGTATCAAGGAACGCCACAGAGAAGCTGCCTGGTCCCTTTGAATTGGTTGCCGCCCGCTCCCCCGCTTCAGCGAAATGTACAAAGGCGGCAATTGTCGCTGCCATGCCGGGTGAAACGGCGGCATAAGCTCCAACCAGCGCGGTTAGTGAGCATCCCAAGGCCGTCACCTTCGGCATAATCTCTGACCCGCCGGTAATGCTAGCGCTGCGCGCGCCATCAGTGATGAAGTCAATTGGACCTGAAACGGCCACGGTACATCCGTAACTTTGCGCAAGGGCCCGTGCTGAGCTTTGTGCGTCGCTTACGCTATCTCCGCTATCCGCTCCCTTTCCTGTCCCAGCACCACCTGCAAGAGCAATAATTTCGGACGCATTCCCGCGCACGACTGTGGGTTTGAGTTTCAACAGATCCAGAGCGACCTTCGCTCGATAGGGCGTCGCAAAATGCGCAACCGGGTCCAAAACCCAAGGCACATTGGCCGCATTCGCAGCGATCGCAGCCGCCATCATGCCGTCGACCCACGGTACAGACAACGTCCCGATGTTGATGCTTAGCGCTCCGGCAAGCGGAGCAAAGTCGGCGACTTCCTCAGGCGCGTGAATCATGGCGGGCGAAGCGCCAGCGGCCAATGTCACATTGGCCGAGATGTTCATGGCCACGTAGTTGGTTATGCAGTGGACAAGCGGCGCTGTTTGGCGCATCGCCTCAAATGCAGCGTTCGGTTGCATGCGATCCTTTCTGTTCTCGATGAACGGAAAGACGCTACAAACCTGATAGGTCTGGAATTGCCTCCCTCCGCCAGCATTACCCGGTTCCGGTTCAAAGGGTACATCTCAGCCTCGCAGCGCCCCTGACACGCGCATGGATACCCTATCGAGGGGCAAGGTCAATCACTGTTCGCAAGGTGCGGCAAAAACGCAGATAACTGTCATTCAAGCCGTATGCGGCATCGGCCGATTGGGCCTCAAAGCGGACATTTGCGCTCACTTGGCAAGATAATGGTCTACAGGCTTTCCGGACTGCGAAAAGTCTCTTGTGTTAAGCTTCAAAGTCGAACGTTTGCTGCCGACACTTGGTTGATGCAACGCAAAAGACCAGTGGCGGAATCAAATGACCGTCTCCAGCATAAAGAGTTGAAGACTCAGGAATAGATTAGGTCATCCAGTATCGCCAGAAATAGGCAACCGAGTTTGATTGAACGCTTTGTTGATTTAGCCTCAGTGGGTGCGTTCGGTTCTGTAGCCTAGGGGTTTCGTCACATGGGTTTTCTAGAACGCGGCCGGGCAGACCCACTCCAAACGAAATCACCGAAACCACAAACTGTTTGGAGCCCGCTAAGAATCAAAGCTTTCGCTACTATCGGTGAAGTCGTGCACATGGACTGTGACCTGATCTTCGCTTAGCAGCACCACGCCATAGGCAGCTGGCTCGAAATTGCCTTTGATCCGGTCCACAGGCGCGTTTAGGTCCAGCATCACTTGATGACT
>JBCBZX010000141.1:0-7580 GCA_039815105.1 Pseudomonadota bacterium | reverse complement strand
CTCACCATAGGACAGCGAACCCATGCCGGTGAGAATGGTGGAAAGCGCGGCCTGCGGGTCGCTCTGCACTTCGGTGCGCGCTGCGCCGTCGGCCTGCCAATTGCCGACCATTTCTTCAAGGTCAGCCACCAGTAGCTCCGAGGCTGCTTTGAGGTACTGGGCGCGGCGGTCGCAATTGCCGTTGGTGCAATTGGCTGTGTCATAATCTGTGTGCGGGCGATCGCCCGCGCCCGGGCCGGTGCCATTCAGGTCCTGGCCCCAGAGCAAAAACTCGATGGCGTGGTAGCCGGTGGCGACATTGGCTTCCACTTCCCCCGCCTCGTGCAGATCGTCCTGCAGGAAAGTCGCGGTGATTGTGCCGGCGTCAACCTGTGTGCCGTTGATGGTGATGGTCGGGTTGGCGATCACGTTGGCGGTGTAAAGCGTGTTCTCGTCGCTCTCGCTGCCGTAGCTGGCATCGACATAGTCGATCAGGCCTTCATCCAGCGGCCAGGCGTTCACGCGACCTTCCCAGTCATCCACGATTGCATTGCCAAAGCGATACACTTCGGTTTGCTGATAGGGAATACGGGAGGCCAGCCAGGCATCCTTGGCGGCCCGCAGACTGGTTTCGGAGGGGTTGGCGATCAGATCGTCAATGGCGCCGTCGAGGGCCTGCGCCGTTGTCAGACTGTCCTCATATTTAGCAAGCGCGATGTCAGCGTAATGTTTGGCCACGGCTTCTGCCGTTACGTCCATGGCCAGAGCCGAGGAGACCGCAGCGGGCGCAGCGCCGAGCATCAGGGCTGCCGTGCAGCCTGCGAGAATGTGCTTTTTCATGTCGATTGTCCTGTTCAGTGCAGAGTAGGGTGGAGAGGTGCGGTGGTTTGCGCCGGCCGGGGTTCGCCATTGGGCATTTGTGCAATCACTGGGGCGGGGATTGGCAGCAGAGTGTGACCCAGCGCCCGGAGCGTTATTGCGAAATTGAGTGCTGCAATTTCAACGCGCTGGCGTTGCGCCGGGCAGCTCAACGCGTCCAGACACAGGTCTGCCGCCGCGGAATCGTCAATCTGAAGGGCTGCGATGAGGCCAAGCACCATCACTTCGTCCCGGCACACGCTGGGGCATCCAGCGAGATGGGTTTTGAGCGGACACGATGCGCAGCGCCCGAGCGATTGAATAAAGTCGCCCAGAGCATCGAAGGCAACACGGGCGGCGCGACCATCTATGGTGCTGTCATACAGCTCGCGGCATCGATCCAGTTCGGCGGGCGAATGCCAGATGCACGCTGCCGTCCAAGAGCGATAACCTTCGAGCACCAACTGTTCGGCCGGGCGTGCGAGATAGTTGGCGACCCTCGTTGTTTCAGTGCCTGCGTCGGCCCCGGACGCGTGGCCCCGAATGCTGTCATATCTGCTGTTCATACCGTTTCCAATCGGAGGGGTTCAAAGCCCCAACATCGAACTGGAAACAGCGCTAACGCGGCTCTTGGCGGCTAATCAACAATGAAAACAGTGTATTAGAGAGTTTCCAAAGTGAAGTCATTCTAAAGTGGATTAACATACTCTTATAATTCAAGAGCTTGAGTTTACCGCTCTCACAGAACCTACAGGGCAATCGCCAGAGTCAGATTCCGCACGGTTCTATGCAAGGAATGTATGGTGAGCGCCGAACTGCCGGGATTGTGCGCAGTGGGGACATTGCGCACGGACACGCTTATCTCCGAGCCGCCGCCCGAGCCAATCCATGCATGGGAATTGCCTTTGGCCTGTGGATCGGACACCAATCGTACACTGGTTTTATCAAAGCCATCCACCGCAAGAGCCAGTGTGGCAGCAACATTGGCGTTTTTGGGGTATTGCCGCGCTGCCTCCCGCGCCGTGCCTTCGAAAAACGTGCCTTCGGGTGTGCCGTCCGGCCACGCATGGGATGGTTTGGTTCCTGTGTAGGTGACTTGAACAGGGTCGGGCATTGCCGCGAGGGCATCTATGCCTGCTATCGCGCCGGCGGGGATATGGAGTTGTGTTTCACCGCGTTGGGCGGCGGCCATGAGTGCACGGTGGAGGCTGTCATCCGCCAATGCCCCCACGGACGCCGCAATAAGCGGCACCCCAGCGTCCAGTATACAAGCACCGTGCTGCACCAGAGCCGTTTGGCCCGCCGCCTCAACCACCAGCTTTGGCTGCCATGCCAAGATGTCTTGCAAACTCTCCCCGCGCCCTATGCAGCGGATCGCGTGACCATCCGCCTCCAAAAGCGGGCGCAGGGCCTTGCCGATGGCGCCTCGACCTATGATGCCGATGCGCGCCAGTGTGCTACTCTGCGGCCTTCATATGCGGCGCGCCCTCGCCATAGGGGACATTGATGCCGCCATAGCGGCGCACCCGCACATTGCACTGCTCAGCGTGGCCCACAAAGCCTTCAAGCATGCAAAGTCGGCTGCCATAGGCCCCGATCTGCGCTGCGGCCTCGTCCGTTGTGATCTTCTGATAGCTATGGGTCTTGAGATATTTGCCGACCCAAAGCCCACCCGTGTAGCGCCCAGCTTTCTTGGTGGGCAGGGTGTGGTTGGTGCCGATGACCTTGTCACCATTGGCAACATTGGTGCGTGCGCCAAGGAACAGCGCACCGTAGCAGGTCATGTGTTCAAGGAACCAATCGTCACGGTCCGTCATCACCTGCACGTGCTCAGACGCAATGTCGTCGGCCACGGCCAGCATTTCATCATAGGTGTCGCAGACAATCACTTCGCCATAGTCTTCCCAGCTTTTGCGCGCGGTATCGGCAGTGGGGATGATCTCCAATATGCGCTCGATCTGATCCAGTGTTTCATTGGCCAGCTTCTCGGAATTGGTCAGCAGCACCGCAGGGGAGTTGTAGCCATGCTCGGCCTGGCCAAGCAGGTCAGTTGCACACAATTCGCCATCCACCGTTTCATCGGCGATCACCATCGTTTCGGTGGGGCCGGCGAACAGGTCGATGCCCACGCGACCAAATAGCTGGCGCTTGGCCTCTGCAACAAAGGCGTTGCCCGGGCCGACGAGCATATGCACCGGGTCGATGGTTTCCGTGCCGATGGCCATGGCGCCGATGGCCTGGATGCCGCCCAGTACGTAGATTTCATGGGCGCCGCCCAGATGCATGGCGGCGATCACGGCAGGGTTTGGCTCGCCCTTGAACGGGGGCGTGCAAGCGATGATGCGGGGCACCTTCGCCACCGAAGCGGTGGCGACGGACATGTGGGCCGAGGCCACCATGGGAAACTTACCGCCGGGTACATAACAGCCGACAGACTGAACCGGGATGTTTTTGTGGCCTAGGATCACGCCTGGCAGTGTTTCCACCTCAATATCCAGCATGGAGTCGCGCTGGGCCTGGGCGAAGTTGCGCACTTGCTCCTGGGCGAAACGAATGTCGGCCATGTCGCTGTCGGACACTTTAGCGATGATGGACTGGATTTCCTCATCGCTGAGCCGGTAGCTTTTGGGCGAATAATTGTCGAACTTTTCGGCCATCTCGCGCACGGCTGCGTCGCCGCGCGTCTTAATATCCTTAAGTGCACTTTCAACGGCGGCGCGGGTCTTTGCGTCATCCTCGGCGCGGGCCTCTTCGGAGCGGGCTGTTTTTAGATGTCTGACGGTCATTATATTGCTCAAATATCACTCGGGTTTTGGGGGCGTGAGGGTTCCGTTATCGTAGTTTTCCCAGCCTTTGCCATCGAAAACGTCATGGCCGAGTTCGGCAAGGATTGCGGGAAAGTCTACTGACACCCAATTGTCCTGAATGCGGCCATCGGCAATCTTCCAGAAATCCATATAGGGAATTTTGACACGCTTGCCGGTGGCTTCAATGCCCATGAAAGTGCCGGAATGTGTGGCCTCGATGTGGCCAAAACAGGCTGCCCATTCGCCGTCGGCCATAAAGTGCTCCGTCTTGTAGTCTCGCTCGGTAAAGGCGGCTCGGATCGGCAATTGCCAATTGTCCCGGAAGGCCTGCAAGTTTGGCTTCGTGCCGCAGCCCTGGTTGCCCATCCAGCGGAAATTTTCGTCGAAGTGATCCGTCATCGTGTTGGAGTTTGCCGCAAGACCCGCCTCCATCTGGTGCACGACATCAAGGCTCTCAGCGCTCTGTTTGGCGTGTGCCACCGCGTCAAAGTCGGGCGCGTCGAAATCTGTTTGAGTGGCTTTGGCCATGGGGGCTCCTAGGGTCGCAGCATGCAGATTGCATATTTCGGCGCACGTGTGCACCAAACTGATGCTCAAGTCGAACGCTGATACGCCGTTTCATGGCGCGATGAAACGGCGCAGGTCGGGTCAAATCTATATTGGCGGTCGCGCCAGAAATCAGGCCAGTCGTTCCCCGGAGCTTGCGTCGAACAAATGGCAGATGGAGGCGGGAACATTGGCGGATACTTGGCTGCCAATATTCGCTTCATAGTCCTTGTCGGCCTTCACTGCGGCAAAGCCGCTTCCCACCCGCACGGTGACCATGGAGGCATCACCCAACAGTTCGAAGGCGAAGATCGGTGCGTTCACGTTGCCGCTGCCAGTCTCCGCAAGGCTCGAATCTTCGGCCCTGAAGCCAAGGGTCACCTTCCCGGAATGGCTGGTATTGAAGCCTGATACGGACATATTTTCCGCGGTGAAGGTGCCGTCCTTGATGGTGCCTTCCACTAGGTTCATGGCCGGGGTGCCCATGAAGCCGGCCACAAAGGTATTGGCGGGATTGTTGTAGATTTCCTTGGGCGTGCCAACTTGCTGCACAACGCCCTTGTTCATCACGACAACGCGGTCCGCCAGCGTCATGGCTTCAATCTGGTCGTGGGTCACGTAAATGGTGGTGACGTTGAGTTCGTGCTGAAGATTCTTGATTTGTGCACGGGTGGACACGCGCAATTTGGCGTCAAGGTTCGACAGCGGCTCATCCATCAGGAACACAGTTGGTTCGCGCACAATGGCACGGGCCAAGGCGACCCGCTGGCGTTGACCGCCGGAAAGCTCGGCCGGGCGGCGGTGCACAAAATCATTCAGCTCTACCATGTCCACGGCACGCTGCACGCGTTCCTGGTGAGTGGCCGGATCAACCTTGCGGATCTTCAACGGGAACCGGATGTTCTCCCAAACCGTCAGGTTGGGGTACAGGCCGTAGGATTGGAACACCATCGCGATGTCCCGGTCCTTGGGATCCAGATTGTTGACCATTCGGTCGCCGATCCAGATTTCGCCATCGGTGACGTCTTCAAGCCCCGCCACCATGCGCATGGTGGTGGTTTTGCCGCAGCCCGATGGGCCGAGCAGCACGAGGAACTCATTGTCGGCGATCTCAAGATCGAAATTGTCGACCCCGATGAAATTGCCCCAGCGTTTGTTGACGTTTTTGAGCGTGATGCCTGCCATGGGGTTACCCTTTCACAGCGCCAGCGGTGAGACCGGAGACGATCTGGCGCTGGAAGAACAAGATGAGAATAAGAAGCGGAATGACGGCCGAGACCACGGCGGCCACAGCGAACATGACGTTGCCAGCCTCGAAGGTTGAACCGAGGAACGACACGATCTTCGGCACCATGGTCTGATTCTCGGAGTTGAGAAGCAGGGCGGTGACCGTGAAGTCGTTATAGGCAAGAAGGAAGCTGAACAGCCCGGTGGTGATAACGCCGGGCCACATGACAGGCACGATCACCCGCCAGAAGGCCTCAAACCGGTTGCACCCATCCACCATGGCGCTTTCGTCCAGCTCCTTGGGAATGTTCAGAAAGAAGCTGTGCAGCATCCAAAGGGTGAAGGGCTGGTTGATCGCCACCAACACGATGATGGTTGTCGGCAAGTGGCCCCACAAATTCCATTCAAAGAAGGGCAACAGATAGCCCGACACCAGCGTGATGTGCGGCATGGCACGGAACACCAGCGCCAGCATCAGCAGCCAGAATGCATAGCGGAAGCCGGAGCGGGCCAGGGCGTAGCCGCCCAGCGTGCCAAGGGTCAGCGATATGACCACCGTGCTCACCACCACGATCATGGTGTTCAATGCTGCGCGCCAGAACTCTTCCTGTATCCATGCGCCGCGATAGCCGTTCAGAGTGAAGGCGCCGCCAGTTTCGATTTGGGTGCGTACGCCGCCTATGGCATTGGTCCAGTCGGCGCGGGAGAAGAAGTCGCTCTCCACTTTGAAGCTGCCCCACACCGTCCACAGGAAGGGGAAGGAGGCGATGACGAGCCAAAGGATCACGAAGGCGGTCGAAGCGATGACCAGCCCGGTGGATTTGCGCTGGGATGAAACGGCGGACATATCAGTGCCCTCCCTTGGAATTGAAGTCGCGCCAGGTGCGGATAAGAACCGGTGTCAGCAGGATGCACACGCCGATGATGGTGAGCACCGACGTGGCGGCGGCTGAGTTGAACAGGGCGATGTCGCCGCGCAAATCTGAGAAAATATTCACGCTGAGTGAACTTGCATTGGCTTCGGCGTTGAAGGCGATGATGGGTTCAAACACCCGGAAGTTGTCCATCAGCTGTATGAGGGCGATGAACACCGTCAACGGCGCGAGGTGCGGGATCACAACGTAGCGGATGCGCTCCCAGCGGGTCGCGCCGTCAATCATGGCCGCCTCCAACGTTTCTTCAGGCACTGATTGAAGCCCTGCGTAATAAATGACGAAAGCGAAGGGGGCTGAACTCCATACCCCGTAAATGAAGAGTGTCACCCATGTGAGGGTCGTGGAGGCCTTCAGAGACAGGTTCGGATTGCCTGACAGATCCTGCAGCGTCTGCCCCAGGACGCCGTTGGCGTCGAGCATCCAATAAAGTACCAGACCGCCGACAATGGGTGTCACGATCATGGGCAGGAGGGACAGGAAGATGGTCGGCCCTTTCAGGAAGCCGGGCAGCCCGTTAACGCCAAGAGCGATCACCAGGCCCAGCACGATGGTCAGCGGTGTGACCACGGCCACATAGGCCAACGTGAAAATGAGTGCGCGATAGAAGGGCAGATTCATCAGGCGCGAAACGAAGTCGCCAATGGAGTCCGTGGTGGACCAAGCGGACCCGATCTCCTCAAAGGCCAAGTGGGCGCGGTCGGTGTAGACCGCTAAGCCGACGAAGCGACCCAGTGGCTCCGCTTCCCGCAGCGCCTGAGTGGCTTCCTGGTCAACGACCGTGGAAATGGTGGTGCCAAAAGGCCCCTGATTCTCAACTTCGATGAGCACCTGCTCGTGCTGCTGGTGCAGGGATTGGACCACGACCGAAACAATCGGTGCCAGGATAAATAGGACCATGGCCAAGAGCGACGGAAGTATGAACCAGAAAAATGTTCTGTGCGGCACCGGAAGACCCCCCTCAAGGCCCGAAAAATGGAAAGGCCGGCGTCACTTTCGTGAGCGCCGGCCCTTTATGCTTAGTTTAGGAAGCCCTGCTCTTTGGCAGCAGTTGAGTAAGCTGCTTCAACGTCGGCGAGCGCTTGTTCTGCGCTTTCCTTGCCCTGCATGAAGTCTGCAAGCTCAGCGCCGAGGGCGGTGTGCAGCAGGCCGATGTAAGGCACCATCGGGTAAGGCGTGGCACCGGCTGCTGCTGATGCGGCAACGCCCGCAGCTGCAGGTGTGGGCTGGT
>JBCBZX010000232.1:0-4874 GCA_039815105.1 Pseudomonadota bacterium | reverse complement strand
TCATGGCGCTCTTGCGCTTCGATGGACAATGTCGCGACAGGGCGTGCATCAAGCCGGCGCAAGCTGATGGGCTCGCCGGTTTCTTCGCAATAGCCGTAAGTTCCATCGTCAATGCGAGCCAAAGCCTGATCGATCTTGGAGATCAACTTGCGCTGGCGATCACGCGCTCGCAGTTCGATTGAGCGATCAGTTTCCGAGGAAGCACGGTCGGCCACATCGGGATGGCTCTTCTCGGCGTCGGCGAGGGTGTCCAATGTATCGCGGCTCTCGCGAATGATATCGTTCTTCCACTCAACCAATTTGCTGCGGAAATAGTCCCGCTGCTCATCGTTCATGAACGGCGCGTTTTCATCTAGAATTGCGGTGGAAGCTTTTTGCATTTCAATTTCCTGCGGCATCAAGAGTGCATTAAAACTTGAAGTGTGGCGGATATAGCGGAGCGGCGACCGCCAAGGCAAGCTGATGAAGCAATTGCCCACGCACTATGATTGTGCAGTCCAAAGCGCTGAAATTGTGGAGCTTTCATGGCGGCGACGGCACTTGGGGTGTCAATTGACTATAATGTGCTCAGATTTGATACTTTTTGGAGCTAATGTCCCAGCTTTGCCATTTCCACCTGGGCACGTAGATCGATCTGGGCAATCAAGTCAGCCAAAGCGGGATCTTCAACCTGTGCGTGGCGGGCGACCAACTGTTGAATTCGGTTCAAGCGACGTCCGTCAACGCGACCCGAAAGCAAGTCAGCCTTCAGACTGTCCAGCTCGTCCAGCAGTGCGCTTGACCGGTCGAGCTGTTGCCGTTGGCCTGCGCCGTCCGGCTCAACCGATTGCAGCGCCACCAAGGCATCCATTGCCAGCACTTGGCCAACTGCGCCGGAGCTGCCACTGCCCCCCGAAGAAGCCACATCGCCAGTGCGCATGTGCGCGTCAAAGCCTGACGCGCCCGACACACGACGTTTGCCGCCCGTCGCCGCTACACCTGCGCTTCTAACCTGATTGACGTACATGTTTCACCCCGGACTGCCCGCCTACACATTTGGTGTTTATGGTTAACTTGCCCTTAAGCGCGCAGCTTTAACTTGCGTCACAGGCAAGGGTACGGGTTGCGCGTCATCATGTTGAATAGTTGTTTGAAACTGGGTTTGAGTCTGGCGATTGCGTTTGCACCCTTGGTGCTGGGCACCCATGCCGCCAGCGGCGCCTCCCGGATAAAGGATATTGTTGACATTGAAGGTGTTCGCGAGAACCAGCTCATCGGCTACGGTCTGGTGGTTGGTTTGAATGGCACTGGCGACAGTTTGGGCAACTCACCCTTCACCCTGCAAAGCCTCCAGGCCATGCTTGAGCGGCTGGGTGTGAACACAAGAGGTGAAAACCTCCGCACGGCCAACGTGGCGGCCGTGGTGGTAACCGCTAATCTGCCTCCCTTTTCAACCCAAGGCACGCGGATAGACATATCCGTCAATGCGCTGGGAGATGCCAAATCATTGGAAGGTGGTACGCTGCTGGTCACGCCCCTGCTCGGCGCAGACGGTGAAGCCTATGCGATCGGCCAGGGCGCCATTGCCGTTGGCGGCTTTTCAGCTCAGGGCGATGCTGCCTCGGTGACCAAAGGCGTTCCGACATCTGGCCGCATCTCCAACGGCGCTCTGGTGGAGCGCGAGATCGCTTTTTCGCTGCAAGACAAACGGTCCCTGCGATTGTCATTGCGCAACCCCGATCTCACAACATCCCGGCGCATCGCGCTGGCCATCAATGAATTGGTAGGCGATCAAGTGGCCGTGGCCAAAAACCCATCCACCGTGGCGCTTAAAATGCCCAGCGCCATGGGCGGCTCCATCGTTTCGCTGCTCACAGATATTGAGCAGTTGATCGTGGAGCCTGATCAACCCGCCAAGGTCGTGATTGACGAGAAGTCAGGCATTATCGTCATGGGTCGGGACGTCAGGGTTTCAGAAGTCGCCATCGCCCAAGGCAACCTCACCGTTCTGGTGTCGGAAGAACCAAACGTTGTTCAACCCAACCCATTGGCAAATGGCGTCACGGCGGTGGAACCACGGACGAATGTGGGGGCCGATGAAGGCTCGCAGAACCGCCTCGCACTGCTCAATGATGGCGTGACACTTCAAGAGGTGGTCGACGGTCTGAACGAGCTTGGAATTGGACCGCGCGATTTGATTTCCATTCTTCAAGCCATCAAGGCCGCCGGAGCCCTGCAAGCAGAAATAGAGGTGATGTGATGGATACGCTCAATGCCCTTAGCGCACTGGGACCCGGCAACGCTGTCCTTGATCTGCAGACCAAGCGTGCCCAAGCCAGCGCCCTCGCCGTTGGCGGTGGCGCCGGGCAAGACGCAGGTTCACAAGATCAGCTGCGCGCCATGGCGGAAGAGTTCGAACAGATATTTCTGCAATCCATGCTGTCGACCATGATGCAGGGCACCACGCCCGCAGCGCCTTTCAATGGCGGGGCTGGCGAGACGCAGTGGCAGGGCTTTCTGACCAATGAATATGCTGGTGCCCTGTCCAAGGGCGGAGGCGTTGGCCTGGCCGATGCGATTTACGCAGACCTGATCCAATTGCAGGAGGGAGCGAGCCAAACGGCCAATGCAGCCTCTAACACACAAGCCAGCACCCTTCGAATTGGAGATAAGCTATGAATCAGAACGTTATGAGCCAACGCGGCTTTGCCTCGATTTCAGATGTTGAAGAGTTTTCCAAATCCCTCACAAAGGCGATGGACGATCTGACGGAAGTCATTGAGGCAGAAACAGACTTGGTGCGAGCTGGTAAGCTTGTGGCGGCCACTTCTCTGCAACCCAAGAAAAACCAGCATGCCGAAACCTATATAACATTGGTCCATCGGGCCAAGGCACATGCCGCCAGCATCAGGCAATTGTCGCCACCTCTGGCGGACAGCCTGTCGTCGGCGCAATCGGCTTTTAAATCCACGCTGCAAATAAATATGGCCGCCCTCGCCACGGCTCGGGAAGTCTCCGAGAACCTGATCAAAGGCGTAGCCCGTAATATGTCGCGCCAGGAAAAACCTAAGACTTACACCTCTGGTGCAGCGCCGTCGGCGGCCTATAAAGCGCCCGCGACCGGTGTGGCCGTCAACCGCAGCGCCTAGCGAAATCTGACCCGGCAAAGCGCGCAGGGCATCTATCGCATTTGAATTAAATGCGGGTGCGCACCTCCACCTCATCTTTCTTTCTGCTCTGTACGTTCAACATCGTGGCGGTCCAATTTCGGATCGGCCCCGATGTAGATGGAAGGAAAGGACAATGGACAGTGTGAGTGCCCGGCCCGCAGTTGCGGCGCCCCCCCCTCCCACACCACAGGAAGCCCAAGGCGGCACTGCGAAGACAGAGCTATTGCCGGCAAAAACTGTATCTCGTAGCGAAGCGGGCCAGCGTGCTGGCACCAGCGGCGGAGATGATGGTCAAGCGCGTCTCGCAGGTAGCCGCACGGCCAACGCCAACAGTTCGCTTTCGCTTGATGCCGAAACACAAACGGTAATCCTGAAAAAGACCGATTCCGACACAGGCGAAGTGCTGGCGCAATATCCGAACGACGCCCAGCTGGGCCTTCGCACCTACGCCCGCGAGTTGACCGGCCCCGAACCGGCCTATGAGGCAGTGGCTTAGTTACCGCCAAACACTCTTCGTTAACCGCGTCTGCAAAGCCGCGATTAACCACGAAATATGACCAGCGCTGCTGGAGTGCGCTCGGAAGGTTTTTGGTAACCTGCCGAGCCGATGGTCGTTCCCGCACCGCAGGATGTGGTGCAGGCCCAGGAAGGGTCACTACATAACCAAGTCATACCCAGGAAGGGGAACGACAATGGACATCTACCTCAGCGCGGCTTCGCGCAACACTTTGCTGTCTCTGCAGAACACTCAGAGCCTGATGGGTCGCACAAACGAGCGCCTCGCCACCGGCCTGAAAGTCAACACGGCTCTCGACAATCCGAACGCCTACTTCACCGCACAGACCCTTGAAGGTCGTGCAAGTGACCTGGGAACATTGCTCGAAGACCAAGAGCAGTCGATCCAGACCATCAAGGCAGCTGATAAGGCTATTCAGGCCATCAGCACCCTGTTGGAAACGGCAAAAGCCAAGGCCAACGCAGCTCTGACAAGTCAGGACGCAAACGAGCGTGCCGCGCTCGCCGTCGACTTCAACACCCTTTTGGATCAGCTCGAGGGCATTGCTGAGGACGCTGGCTATAAGGGCATCAACCTGCTCGGCGGCGACAACCTGCAAACGATCTTCAACGAAGATCGGACCAACACCCTGACAACCAACGGTATCGACTACACCGATACGACTGCGAGCGGTGCTGGTCAGCTCGATATCGACGATGCCGTGACGGGCACAGGCGCAGGTTCTTGGGGTCAATTTGCAGCTGGTCCTCCAGTCGATCTGTCCGCTGGTACAACGAACATCACCACTTCGCTTGGCGAGATTCAAACAGCGCTGGAGACTGTCCGCGCTTTCGGCGGCAACCTGGCCACCAGCCTGGCCATCGTCGATAACCGCATCAACTGGACCAAGGACATCATCAACACGCTTCAGGAAGGCTCCGGCAAACTGAAGCTGGCTGACCAGAACGAAGAGTCTGCAAACCTCTTGGCCCTTCAGACCCGTCAGCAGTTGGGCACGACAGCCCTGTCGCTGACCAACCAGGCCGAGCAGGGCGTGCTGCGACTGTTCTAAGGAATTCTCTCCCGGAAACCTCGCCTCTCTGGGGTTTTTCGGGAGGGCATCAGTTCGGGGGGCCTGCTACGGCTGGGGCGGTGATCCGCACAAGACTGGACACCGCTCCTTCCTCCCCCCTCCAAACAGAAAAAGGGATCAACCGTTGCACTTGAGC
>JBCBZX010000155.1:0-7181 GCA_039815105.1 Pseudomonadota bacterium | reverse complement strand
AGGTGCGTGGCGTTGGGCGAGGTGCGGAGGCGCCAGAGGAGGTCGTTGAGTCGTGGGCCGCACTTGGCGCCGTGGCGATCGACTTCGCAATAGTTCGACACATCATACCCCATGTCATGCATGGGTGATGTGAAGAAGGGGGACAGCCATATGGCATCAGCACCAAGGTCTGCCACGTAGGGAAGACGTTGGGTGATGCCGGGCAAATCCCCCACACCATTTCCTGTGGTATCCTGAAATGAGCGCGGATAGATTTGATATATGACCCCACCTTTCCACCATGGCGTGGTGGTGTCAGTGCCCATTGCCGGTGGCATGCTGTTCTCCCGATCAGCTTTCAAAGCGCTTTGATTTTGTGACGCTTACCCAGAGTTTGGCATGTTTCAAGTGCTTAAGAATGTCCAAAGGCGTGGTCATGCCGATTGCGGCGATGAGTTTGAGTTCACTTGATCAATGAAAATCCCGGCTCTTTGGAATGATGCGCACATCGCGCGGGTGGCGATGGCTGGGAAGTTTTGCGCCATCCGGGCGCATTGGCTCTATTCGCTTTGTATCTGGCCGTATGGATTTTGCGTCGTCGTGCAAATTGTCGGCGAACGGCCGCCTGCGCCTGGCGGCATCGACGGGGTTAAGATGGCCGCCTTCGCGACCATCATTGCCGTGCGCCACTTCATCGGCCCTCGAGAAGGTAAGGTTAAAGGTCTTTTCTGCGGTGTCTGAAGCTGACACGCGTGGTGCAATGGCGGCTTTGTCGATGCCCGGATTGCGCCGCATTTTGGTTGCGCCCGGGTCTTGTTCTGCCGTCGGGGCTATGGGCAATCGTGCCGCAGCCATGGCTGCCTTGCGGTTGCGCTCCCATCCTGGCGGTCCAACATCAGGGTCCGGCGATTGATCAGGTTCACTCGGCAGTCCGGGGTAGATGCGGTCAACTGGCCCGCCAGTTTCCATGTCCGCAAAAGCCTTGTCCTTGGGCATGTCGCGTTCCGAATAATGGCTTGGCGCGGCGCGAACCTCTGTCATTTTCCCCGCCCCGATACCTATGGTCGATGCCTTGATTGTTCTGGCCATAGCTTCTGCCGTGTCGCCCCTGGCTGCCATGCGTGCCACTTTGCGCTCGGATGAAGATGTGTCGGGCAAGGGAGATTGCACATGATCAGCATTGGCAAATTGCAACTCAAACCTGTCATCTGAAAGGGCATCAAGGTCGGCCGTTCGGTCGAGCAGTTGATCGGCCACAACATGTATTATGTCGCCTTCACGCTGCACTTTGCCGTGCACCGCCATCATGCGTGCGCCCATGATTGTGCGCCGGTATTTTGCCATCAGTGAGCGCCAGACAACGATGTTCACCGTACCTGTTTCATCTTCCAGCGTGATGAAGACAACTCCATTGGCCGTGCCTGGCTTTTGGCGCACCAGCACCACGCCGGCCACGGTCACCCATTCGTTCTGGCGCGTCTGAAACAGATCCTTGGCTGTTTTAATGCGCTTGGAGTTTCGCATTCTGCCATTGCGCATGCGGATATGAATGCCTGCATCGAACACTTTGCGAAGCATCGCCATAGGGTGCGCTTTAAGAGACAGGCGTTGGGTCTGATAGTCCGCGACCACATGTTCACGCAAAGGCATGTCGGGCAGGCGGGTTTCAGGATCCTGCCCATAGGTGGAGGCATGGACGGCCTCAAACAACGGCATCTGTGTGTCTGATGTCATGCCTTTGACGGCCCATAATGCTGCACGACGGTCTATGCCCATGGAGCGCATTGCGTCTGCGCTGGCCAGCTTTTCCATGGTTTTGACGGAGAGGTCTGTCAGACGACGAGCTTCATCCACGCTTGCGAGATGGCGCCCGTTTCGGCGCTCGACGAACCGCTCCATCTCTTCTTTTTTCAGGCCGGAAACTTGTCGGAAGCCAAGGCGCACCGCTCGCATTCCTTGGTCACTTTCGCCTTCCAGAATATTGTCCCAGTCCGACAGATTAATGTCCACCTCCCGCACATCGACATCATGTTCCCGCGCGTCGCGTACAATCTGGGCGGGTGCGTAGAATCCCATGGGCTGTGAGTTCAGCAGCGCTGCACAGAACACATCAGGAAAATAATGCTTTATCCAGGATGAGGCATAGACCAGAAGCGCGAAACTGGCCGCATGGCTTTCTGGAAATCCGTATGATCCAAAGCCTTTAATCTGTTCAAAACAATGGGCCGCAAAATCCGGATCGTAGCCGCGCTTGATCATGCGGTTGACCATTTTGGTCTGCAGCAAATGAATGGTGCCCACATTGCGAAAGGTCGCCATGGCGCGGCGCAACTGGTTGGCTTCTTCGGCGTTGAACTTTGCTGCATCCATGGCGATTTGCATCGCCTGTTCCTGGAATAGCGGCACACCTAAAGTGCGATGCAATATGTTCTTGAGTTCATCCCGGTTCTCCGGTTCGTTGGCAGGGAAGGGGTATGCCACCTCCTCTTTGCCATCGCGCCGCCGCAGATAAGGGTGCACCATATCGCCTTGAATAGGGCCGGGGCGCACTATCGCGACCTCGATCACTAAGTCGTAAAAGGTTTGCGGCTTAAGGCGCGGCAGCATGTTCATTTGCGCCCGGCTTTCCACTTGAAACACGCCCAGCGCATCGGCCTGCTGCAACATGCCATAGACATTTGGGTCTTCTGTTTCCACCGTTTGAAGCGTCAGTGGCAGGCGGTATTCCTGCTCGATCATCTCAAAGCTTTTCGCGATGCAGGTGAGCATGCCCAACGCTAAAATATCGACTTTTAGAATGCCAAGCTCGTCAATATCGTCCTTGTCCCACTCTATGAAAGTGCGGTCATCCATGGCGGCATTGCCGATGGGTATCATCTCCTCCAGCGGATCCTCAGTGAGCACAAATCCGCCCACATGCTGGCTTAAATGACGGGGGAAACCGAGCAATTGCTGGCTCAGCTCTATCGCCATCGCCAGCTTTGGGTCGGTGGCATCGAGGCCAGTTTGCTTGATGTGCTCTTGGGGAATCTCCCGCCCCCAAGACCCCCATACCGTTGAAGCAAGTGCAGAAGTCACATCTTCTGACAAGCCAAGCACCGTGCCAACTTCCCGAACGGCGGAACGGGGGCGGTAGGTGATGACGGTGGCAGTGAGTGCCGCCCGGTGTCGGCCATAGCGTTCATATATATGCTGGATTACCTCTTCACGCCGTTCGTGCTCAAAGTCGACGTCGATATCGGGTGGCTCCTTGCGCTCCTCAGACAAAAACCGTTCGAACAGAAGTGAAGAAGATGCGGGATCCACGGCCGTGACATTGAGGTAGTAGCACACGGCAGAATTGGCGGCTGACCCCCGGCCCTGGCACAGAATTGGCGGGTCCTGTTGACGTGCAAATGCCACGATATCGTGAACGGTCAAAAAATAATGGGCGTATCTGAGCTTACGGATGAGATGCAGCTCTTTTGCGATGGTTTTGAGAATGGGTCTCGGCACCGGTCCATCAAATCGCTTCGACAGCCCCTTTTTCACCAAATCGGTCAGATGGCCATTTGCCGTTTTGCCAGGCGGCACTGGCTCATGGGGGTAGTTGTATTTCAGCTCATCAAGGTTGAAACGGCATAGGGCCACAATGTCTGAAATGGCTTCGATAGCCTCTGGATAGCCAGCGTGTAGACGGGCCATTTCATGGGCCGGCTTAAGGTGCCGTTCGCCATGGGCTTCCAGCAGGTGCCCCGCCTGTTCCACCAGAACACCCTCACGAATACACGCGATGACATCTTGCAGTTCGCGGCGGTTTGGATGGTGATAAAGTGCATCATTGGTTGCCACCAATGGCAGGTCAAAACGGCCTGCGATGGAAGCGGTAGCGCGCATTCGCTTGCGGTCATCGCCGCGATATTGATGTCGTAGCGCGACCCACAGGCCCGCACAATCGGTTCGGCTCAGCGTGTCCAGCAAGGTGGTGAAGTCAATTTCGACCTGTGATTTGCTCAAATTATCAGGTGGCACAGCTATCAACACCTGCCCGTCAGCCGCTGCCACCAGATCGGACAGTGCAATATGGCACTCCCCCTTAGGCGCGGAACGCTTGCCAGCAGTCAAAAGCTTGCAGATGCGCCCATAGGCCTGCCGGTCTGTGGGGTAAGTGATCACGGAAAGCGCAGTGCCTCCAGCGGTGGGCAATAAATCCACTCTGACGCCCACAAGCAGACGCAGCTTTTCCCGCTTTGCCTCAATGTGCGCGCGTACCGCTCCGGCTAGCGTGTTGGCGTCGGCAATGCCTATGGCTGTGTGGCCTAGCGCTTTGGCCTGCAAAACCAGCTCGCCGGGGTGTGACGCACCATGCAAAAACGAGAAATTGGTGACGCATTGCAACTCTGCATAATCGGGCGGTGCATCGCCCGTCTGTGGGCGGTTGTCTTGCGCCAAGGGCGCTGCAGTTTTGGTGGCTAATTGCCGGGGGAATGGTATCGGCGGATTTTCTGGCGGTCGGGACATGATGGTTAGAAAATGCCGTGCACAAACCAGCGCCATTCATCAGGCTCATCTTCTCCAAGCTCATCGGTAGAAGGTGGCGGCAGCAGCATCTCCCCCGCAAAGGGTGCGGGAACGATGGCGGTCTGCTGTGAGGAAAGGTCCGTTGCTTCCTGATCCGGAAGCGTCTGCTCATCGTCGGGCGTTTCCAGCGCTGGCGGGGCGGCATATCCAGCGCGAAAAATCCAGTAACGCTGCCCGTCTGCATCTTCGACATCGTAATAATCACGCACCAAGGCGCTGGGCTTGGATTTCAATTTGTCCGCCCACCATTCAGGCAAAATACGTTCTGGGCCACGTGAGCGTACGATGCGGTGCAGGCGCTTGCGCCAAACAAATTGCGCCGGAGGGCCATCGGGCAGGGGAGCGGTGACCTGCGCCACCTCCGGCATTTCAAACAGTCGGTAGGGTCGCGGTGCCCGGCTGACGGGCAAGGTCGTCACCGATGCGAGATCAGATTTTGCGACCTTTGCCATATCGACCCCTGCCGCCACCCGGCGCTGACCACGCTCTGGAACATGGCTGGCGCGGGGGGCAAGGCGGTAAATCGCTGCGCGCTCTATACGGTTGGCAAGTGTATCGGCAAAGGCTGCAAGATGTGTGCTGTCATGGCTGCCATATTCCGCATGGTTATGAAGGGCGTTCATTGCGGCTTGACCCGGAACCACACGGCGGGTGCGCATGGCGGTGAGGGTGAATAAATCTATCCCAAAGCCGCAATCAATCCGTTCAAGCCTGTCTTTGAACAAACGGCAGATGATGGCTGCATCCCGCCCTGCCATTGAAAGATAAATATCGGCGGAGCTGGTGCCGCCATCTGCGCGGTAACCTGTCAGTCGAAAATGCCGTGCACCCATGCCCGCCTGTTGCAAATCTTTGCACAATGCAGGGGCCATTGCGGCAAGTGCCACGCCAGCCGCTTCGTGATCATGGGCCATTTCCGGACAATTGAAGCGGGCGTTGAACGATTTTATCTCCCCCACCCAATTCAGCGGCTCACGGGCTTCTCCCAGCAATTGGTCTAAACGCCACCGCACCGCTTTTGCGCTGGCGGCGGTCAGAGTCATGGGGGATAGGGTGCCGTTTTTGCCTCCTGATTTCTTAGCTTGCGATTTTGTTTGCAGTTCAGATCGGCTTTGGCGAAAGCGGCGATCCAGCGCCAGACGCGGTACATCCATAGCATCGCCAATGGTTTTAAGCCCCAGGCGCTTGAGCAAGACAATCGTTTCATCGTCCAGTCTGAGTGCCTCTACAGGGAAACCACGCAGGGGCGCGCATGCCTCTTCTGCATCATTGCCTTCCGGTGGCAGGATTGTGATGGCTGTGGCTGCATAATCTGAAAGGGCTATGGCTGCGCCAGGGGTGTGGGCCAAGCCAATGCGCACGCTGTAGCCAATGGCGCCAAAGCGGGTTTGTATATCAGCGCACAGACCTTTCTCTCCACCAAATAAGTGGTCACACCCTGTAATGTCGATCACAAGACCGGCCAATGCTGCTCCGCTATTGCGGGGAGGCATGTTGAAGGCAACCTGCGGAGACCATTGCATCGCCCAATGTGCAAAACGTTGCATAAGAGCATGATCTGCCGCCATATCGTGAGGCTCTGCACGCAATTGGGGCAGCATGGCACGTGCATCCCCCAGGCGTTGCTCGACCCATAGTCCAGCGTCTGAGGCTTGCGGACTGACCGCTGAAATGCGGGTGCCTTTGGCCCCATGGCTGACAAGAACTAGCGGCGCGTCCGGATCATTTTCACCCGGCGTATTCTCGATCTCAGTGAGCCTGGCTCGCTGTTCGTCCCACCAGGGAACGGGATTGGCGAGTTGATGGGCGCTGATTGCCGCCACGAACCGTTCCACCGCGAGCCATGGAAAGCGAAGTGAAAGAATACGTCGTGTCATTCCAGGCAAGCCTCCATTCTAGCGGTGTTTGGTTTTGTGCGGGGTTGGGTTTTGTGAGAGATGTCGGAATGATGGAAGGAAGATGGGCGCTTGGCCGTCCGCCGCGGGCGCGCGCGAGCCCCAACCTCCATGCCATTTGCCCCGGACCCTCGGGGTCTGAAGGATCTATCGCACCTAATGTCGGGCCAACGCGCCAACGTGTGTAGGCGGCGCTGCCCAAGGGGCTGTTACCACCATCGCTGACCATCAGGCACGGCACATTGTGTTGCTGAGTCAGAAATGAGAGCCGCCGCGAAGCGGTAAAGTCTGGGCGCGGGCCTTCGCCGATTACAGCGGCTATGCCTGAGGTCTTGAGGGCTTCCTCAAGGGCAAAAGGCAAATGGTCCGGCCGGGACAGCCGGGCAAAGATGAGGCGTGTATTGTCCAATCCAAAACTTGAGAGGCCTGCCAGATAAGGGTGCCCGTTTTCACGTACGCCCATTCCCGTGTGGCACCATATAATCGGTTTGCCAGACCTCAATTGTGCGATGAGGCCCAATGCAAAGCTTGTGGCGCATGGTGCATGGCGGGGACATGTGGCTTCAATCTCATGGATCGCGTGGCGTGATAGGCCTCCTGTGGGTAAGTGCCCATCAATCACAGGTGAGCCGATGGTCCAGTCCGGCGAACACCTATCGCCACTCTCATTGGTTTTTGCGTGGCCGAAATTTGTCAGCGCGCCAGAATTTATAAGCCGCTTGAGGGCTGCTTGTTGCTGAATTTTTT
>JBCBZX010000343.1:0-3214 GCA_039815105.1 Pseudomonadota bacterium | reverse complement strand
GTTCGACCCAACGCCTGCGGGCCCGTACCACAGCATGTCTTGTGCCCAGTATCCGGTGTCACCGGTCTGCCCGCTCGAGCCAAAGGTCTTGGGATCATAGACATGCAGATCCCCCAACATCGCCTCGATCACCGCAAGCGATGCCGCCCCATCGCCTTTTGTCGGCAGCAACCCGTCTTGTGTCGCGGGCGCCGGGAACGTCATCTCTGTGCCCAGCGATGGCAGCGGAAAGCGGCCTGCCTGGATCATCAAATCCGGTAGATCAAAAATGATCTTGGCCTCAGTGATCTTACCGTTCTCGATCCGGAAGAACTCTCCTGCCCGCAGCCAGGCCAGCTTGCTTGTTGGCAGCAGCCCAAAGAGTGGCGCGTTGAAGTTGCCAACGTAATGCGTGACGCAGGCGCACCATGTCCCGCCTGCTGCACGAACATTCTGTCCGCCGATAAAAATCAGGTCACGCCGATGCAGCCCTTCAAAGGCTGCGCGCAGGGGTTGGATCAAATCTGCCAAGACATCCGCACGTCCGCTCAACTGGTTCACGGGCCACGCGACATCCCAAAGTGATTCCTCACCAATCACGGCCTCTGCTTTGGCATCGCCTTGCCATAGGTCTGCCAACGCTTGGCGAATTTCTGCTCTGAAATCGGTCACTTATTGGGCTCCAGCTGAATTATTTTCGATCGCCTCAAGTTTTGACTTGGCAAAGGCAGAGCAGGGAGTCTAGCCTTTTTGCAAACGTGTGCAAGAAACTGCACCGCGACAACAGGGAGACGCGAATGGCTGAGATTCAGCTTCGCAACGTCGGAAAGCGCTGGGGCTCTTTCGTCGGCGTAGATAACTTTGATCTCACCATCGGAGACGAAGAGTTTTTGGTGCTGCTGGGGCCCTCGGGCTGCGGCAAGACCACTACGATGCGCATGATCGCCGGGCTCGAAGATCCCACCGAAGGCGACATCCTGATCGGTGGCGAACGCGTCAATGACAAAGAGCCGAAAGACCGCGACATCTCGATGGTGTTCCAGTCTTACGGCCTCTATCCCAACCTCAATGTTTACGAGAACATTCGCTTTCCGCTGAAAGTCCGCAAGATCGACCCGTCCACCCATGACGAGCGTGTGATGCGTGCGGCAGGCATGGTTGAGCTTGAGCCGTTTCTGCACCGTAAACCGGCAGAGCTGTCGGGCGGTCAGCGTCAGCGTGTGGCCCTTGCGCGTGCGATTGTCCGCCGCCCGAAGGTGTTCCTCATGGACGAGCCGCTTTCGAACCTTGATGCCAAACTGCGCGTCTCGACGCGGGCGCAGATCAAAAACCTCAGCCATGAGCTGAAAGTGACGACAATATACGTGACACACGACCAGATCGAAGCCATGACGCTGGCTGATCGCGTCGTCGTCATGAGCAAAGGCGTCGTGCAGCAGCTCGGCACCCCGACCGAGATTTACGACAAACCCGCCAACACATTCGTGGCCAGCTTCATCGGCTCACCCGCCATGAACCTCATCGCGGGCGAGATCGAAGGCGGCACCTTCCGCGCTGAAGGAATGGAAGTGCCCGGACTGTCGGCCCCTGATGGCAAGGTGACACTCGGCTTCCGTGCTGAAGATGCCTCGGTCACTGAGGCGGGCGGTCAGGCCCATGCGCCCGCCTACGCGATGGAGCTCTTGGGCGACAGCACGATGATCACCATCCGGGTGGCTGGCGAACAGCTTAGCGTGAAAGCGCATAAGGATTACCGGTGCGAGATTGGCGATACCGTCCATTTCTCGATCCCGGCAGATATCTGCCACCTGTTCAGCGCTGAAACAGGTGAACGGATCGGAGGCTAACCCCTCTACTCAGGCCCCCGGACTGCCCGGGGCCAAGACCGGGCTCCGGAGCCCCAGGGAAAACATAGGGAGAGACATATGTTTTTGAAAAATACAGTCGCAGCCGTCGCCTTGACGGTCGCCGCTGGCACCGCCATGGCCGATTGCGGCATTTCCGAAGGCCGCGTGAGCATCGTGGGCAACGAATTCCCCGCAATCCAAAGTGTGGGTGCCAACGCGATGGCCTGCGCCACCGATAGCGTCGATGTCAGCACCAACCTGACCGCCGATCACCAGACGATCAACCTGCCTGGCATGCAGGGCAATCCGGCCGAATACACTTCCGCGATTGTGGCAAA
Organism: Pseudomonadota bacterium; assembly: GCA_039815105.1. Taxonomy (GTDB): domain Bacteria; phylum Pseudomonadota; class Alphaproteobacteria; order Rhizobiales; family Rhizobiaceae; genus JBCBXA01. The sequence continues at coordinate 1,050 of JBCBZX010000343.1, read as the reverse complement.
CTCCTCCATCGTGGCTTTGATGAACGAAGACGTCATCCGCCCGCTTGATGATCTGATCGCCAAACATGGGAGCGCCCTGAAGCCAAACCAGATCGTGACGATCAATGGTAATGCGATGGCCGTGGCCTTCATGGCTAACGCTCAGCATCTGGTCTACCGCGCTGACGTGCTGGAGGAAGCCGGCGTCGAAGTGCCCACGACGTATGAAGAAATGCTTGCCGCAGCCGAAGCCATCCGTGCCGCTGGCATCATGGAAAACCCCGTCGGTGGTCCCTATGCCGCTGGCTGGAACCTCGCGCAGGAATTCAACAACATGTTCCTGGGCTTTGGCGGCAGCCACTTCAAACCTGGCACAGCCGAGCCGAACGTGAACTCCGAGGCCGGTGTGCAAGCGCTTGAGATGATGAAAGCGCTGTCGGAATACATGAACCCCGACTACCTGACGCATGACTCCAACGGCACCAATGCCGAGTTCCGCGCAGGCAACACCGCATTGATGCATATGTGGGGCTCACGTGCTGCAACGCTCGTGACCGCAGATGGTGTGCCGCAAGAAGTTGTTGATGGTTTCGCGATCGCTGGTCCGATGACAGTGGGTGGTGGCACTCAGCCCGCATCGACCTTGTGGTGGGACGGCTGGACCGTCGCCAAGAACATCTCTGACGAAGATGCCGAAGCGACCTTCCTGGCGATGCTCAACGGCATTTCACCTGCCATCCTTGAAGAAGGCGATGTCGCAACGCAAGCGGTCTGGCTGATCGATGGCTACGAGCCGACCGACGCGGCCGTGGGCGTGTTTGCTGCCGCCAATTCCGGCACCACGCCTTATCCGATGCTGCCTTACATGGGCCTGATGCACACCGCTCTTGGTGCCGAGCTGACCGATTTCATGCAAGGCAACGAGAGTGCTGAACAGGCGCTCGCAGACGTCGAAGCGGCTTACGCGGCGGCTGCCAAAGAAAACGGCTTCCTCCAGTAAGGAGGCCACCGGTGGGGCCCTTTACTCGGGGCCCTGCCGTGCACGTACACTCTCAAGCGGCAGGCCTAGCC
>JBCBZX010000274.1:0-4148 GCA_039815105.1 Pseudomonadota bacterium | reverse complement strand
GGCACCGATAAACGCGGTGGAAGGCTTCATCCGCCAGATTATCGGCTGGCGCGAATACATGCGCGGGATCTATTTTCTCGAAGGGGAAGACTATCCCACGCGCAACGTGCTGGAACACAAGCGGGATCTGCCGGACGTGTTCTGGGGTGGTGCTACGCAGATGAACTGCATGGAAAAGGCCGTGGCCCAGACCCGGGACGACGCCTACGCCCATCATATCCAGCGTCTCATGGTCACGGGCAATTTCGCCTTGCTCGCCGGGATCGACCCCTACCAGGTCCACGAATGGTATCTTGCCGTTTACGCCGACGCCTTCGAATGGGTCGAAGCGCCCAACACCGTTGGTATGAGCCAGTTCGCCGATGGCGGCATCATCGCGTCGAAGCCCTATGTGAGCAGTGGCGCCTACATCAACCGCATGTCGGACTATTGCAAAACCTGCGCTTACGGTGTGAGCAAAAAGACAGGCGAGGGGGCGTGCCCGTTCAACCTGCTCTACTGGCATTTCCTGCATCGCCACAGGGAGCGGTTTTCGAAAAACACCCGCATGAGCAACATGTACCGCACCTGGGACCGGATGGCGGAAGACCGGCGCAAAACGGTGATCGCAGAGGCAGACGCGTTTCTGGCGCGTATGGAAAGCGGCGCGGTCATTTAGCGATCGCGTTTGGCATCAGGAGGACGCTGCCAACGCAAGGAGTAGATGCCTCTCTCACGGCGACGCATCATGGCCCAACCCGCGGGTCACCTTGACGGCCGTCGCCTGCGATCTCTTGGCGGTCATTAAACTTTTCGCGAAAACCGCAAAGAAATATTCGGTCTTCTAGTCTATACCCCCGCTGCTGCTTGAATTCCCGGGGGGTCATCTTGGCCAAAACAACGTTCAAAAAAGGATGTGCGCTTTGCGCGTCACGACCGGGCACCGCCTTTGATGAAGAGATCACCATGGCGTTCCAGCCGATCTTTGACGCGGCAAACGGCACGCTTTTTGCGCAGGAAGCGCTGGTGCGGGGCAAGGACGGCAAAGGGGCGGGCGAGATTTTTGAGCTGGTAACCGATGACAATCGCTACCGGTTTGATCAGCTTTGCCGCACGACGGCGATCCGTGTGGCGACGGAACTTGGCATTGATACGAAACTGTCGATCAATTTCATGCCAAACGCGGTGTATGAGCCGCGGCATTGCATTTCCCACACACTATGGGCGGCGGACAAATACGATTTCGATGTCAGCAGGATCATCTTCGAATTTACAGACACTGAGTTGATCCGCGATATTGCGCACCTCAAGGACATCATCGAAACCTACCGGGTGATCGGGTTCCGCACGGCCATCGACGACTTTGGTGCCGGGTTTTCCGGTCTCAACCTGCTGGCCGATGTGGTGCCGGACCTAATCAAACTCGATCGACATTTGATCGTGAACCTGGACAAAGATCCCGTCCGGCGAGCCATTGTCCGGCGCACCAAGGATCTCTGCGATGACCTGGGTGTGGATGTCGTGGCAGAGGGCATTGAAACCGCCGCGGAATTCGATGCGCTGCGCGATCTGGGCATTTCCTTGCTGCAGGGGTACTACCTGTCGCGCCCCAAGTTCGAAGCGCTGCAAACGACGGCCGATTGCCCGCTGCGCTAGAAGCTTCGCGTGGTGCCAATTGCCCGCGTCCGAACAGTCCGCCACTCGGGTCAAGACGTCTTAACCGTCCTCGGTCAGCGCGCCGTTGTCCCAGTTTCCGGTCGCGGTTTCACCGGTGGAGTAGCGCATGGTGCCGTTTCCCTGACGCTTGCCGGCGCGGAAGCTGCCTTCATAGACGTCGCCATTGTCATAGGTCGCCACGCCTTCGCCTTCGATCTCGCCGCGCACCCAGTTGCCCTCATAGGAAAAGCCCGAGGGCATGACGATCTTGCCAAGCCCGTGGCGCTGCCCGTCTTCGAAATCGCCCGTGTAGATGGTGCCGTCGGGATAGGTTGCGACTCCTTGTCCGTGACGCTGCCCGTCCAGCCAAGCACCTTCATAGCGGTAACCGTCGGCGTAGGTCATTACCCCCTGCCCATGGTTCCGGGCATCGCGGAAGTTCCCCTCATAGACGACCCCATTGGGATAAACCGCCTTGCCCGCGCCGTCGATGACACCTGCTTTCCACTCACCTTCGTAGGTGGAGCCATCGGGGTAGGTGATCAGACCTGTGCCGTCCGCCTGCCCATCCGAAAAAGTGCCCACGTAGATTGAGCCATCGGGGTAGACAACGCGCCCTTCGCCCGCGATCGCACCTGCCACCCAGGATCCGGTGTAGACATAGCCGTCCTGTGCCGTGAAGGTGCCTTGCCCTTCGCGCAGATCGTTTGCAAAGGCCCCTTCGTAGGTGTCTCCGTTGGCATAGGTGACCTTGCCCAGACCTTCACGGCGCCCGGCGACCAGCTGGCCTTCGTAGATATCCCCGTTGGCCTGGGTGAGCTTGCCGGTCCCGTCGATCTGACCGTCTTTCCAAAGCCCGACGTAAATCAGCCCGTCCGGCATGGCGAGCGTGCCTTCGCCCTCGCGCTTGCCCTCAGCGATTCCGCCTTCATAGACTGCGCCATCGGGGTAGGTGATCTTGCCGGTACCCTGCTTGATCCCGTCGACCCAATCGCCTTGGTACTCATAGCCGCCCGGGCTTTGCATTGTGCCCTTGCCGTGATGCTTGGCATTGAGAAAGCCGCCTTCGTAACGCACGCCATTGGCATAGTTGGCGATGCCTTGGCCCATGATGGCTCCTGCCTGCCATTCGCCCTCATAGGTGCCGCCATCGGCAAAGGTGATGCGACCGAACCCATCCGGCTTGCCCTTGGCAAAAAGCCCCTCGTAGACCGAGCCGTTGGGAAAGCGCGCGATACCCTGGCCCTTGATTTCACCGTCGACCCACTCGCCGGTGTATTCGTAGCCATTGGGCAGCTTGTAGGTGCCGGTGCCATGTTGCACGCCGCCCTTGAAGGTCCCTTCGTAGACACTGCCGTCGTCATATTGCTTGGTCAGGACGTCGCTGCTCTGTGCCAGGGCGGGCAGCGGCAGAAGAGCGAGGCAAAAGCTAAAGTGCCGAAGTGTCATCATCATCCCTTGTCATGCTCGAAACAGCCGATCCGCATTCTGTGCGGTTTCGCAATAATCTATGCAATGCCAGGCACCGGGGCAACGCTCTTTTGCCGCATTCGCGCGGGATGGGCTTTCATCGCCCGTCTGATCTGCTACATGGGGCCAACGCGGGCACAACGACGGGCAGGGGGCCTAACCCATGGCGGACAGGTTTCGCATCACGCTGGCACAATTGAACCCAACTGTCGGTGATCTGGCCGGAAATGCGGCACAGGCCCGCAAAGCCTGGGAAGCGGGACGTGTAGCCGAAGCCGATATGGTCGCGCTGCCAGAGATGTTCCTCACCGGCTACAACGCGCAGGATCTGATGATGAAACGCGCGTTTCAACTTGACGTGATGACCCATGTCCGCGCCCTCGCCGAGGCCTGCGCGGACGGACCGGCACTGGCCATTGGCGCGCCTTGGGTCGAAGGCACCAAGCTCTACAACGCCTATCTGATCCTCAAGGGCGGAAAGATTGCGAGCCAGGTGCTCAAGCATCACTTGCCCAACGAGACGGTTTTTGACGAGGTTCGGGTTTTTGACGCGGGCCCGCTGGGTGGTCCCTACTCGGTCGGTAACAGCCGTGTGGGCAGCCCGATTTGCGAAGATGCCTGGCACGAAGATGTGGCTGAAACTCTGGCTGAGACCGGGGCGGAATTCCTGCTGGTGCCGAATGGCTCTCCTTACTACCGGGGCAAATTCGAGACGCGTCTCAATCACATGGTCGCCCGCGTCATCGAAACCGACCTGCCGCTGATCTATCTCAATATGGTGGGCGGTCAGGACGATCAGGTCTTTGACGGCGCGTCTTTCGGGCTGAACCCAGGCGGCGCGCTTGCCGTGCAATTACCCTGTTTTGATGAATGTACGGCACAGGTGGATCTGGAGCGCACGTCCGAAGGCTGGCGGATCGTCGAGGCGGACAAGGCGGTGCATCCGGATGCGTGGGAACAGGACTACCGCGTGATGGTGCAATCCTTGCGCGACTATTGCCGAAAGACCGGGTTCGGCAAGGTCCTTTTGGGGCTGTCGGGCG
>JBCBZX010000250.1:0-4498 GCA_039815105.1 Pseudomonadota bacterium | reverse complement strand
TTTCACCGTGGCAGGTCAATGAGGGTGTCTTGCGCTGTTGGCCTTGTCGGCCATAAAAGCAGTCCATGTTATCAACTTCACAGAGTTCGCGGATATGCTTTTCCGTCGCCCCAATGATGGATTGGACGGACCGGCATTGCCGCATGTTTCATCGGCAATTGAGCCGGCATGCCCTGCTGTACACCGAAATGGTGGTTGCAGATGCGGTGATTCATGGTGACCGCGAGCGCCTGTTGGGTTTTGCGTTGGAGGAGCAGCCAGTTGCGGTGCAACTCGGCGGCAGCGATCCGGCCAAGTTGGCCGAAGCCAGCAGAGTGTGCGCGCAGTTCGGTTATCGCGAAGTCAACCTCAACGTAGGTTGTCCATCCGATCGCGTACAGTCAGGCACATTCGGTGCATGTTTGATGCGGGAACCGGAACTGGTGGCCCGCTGCATTGCCGCCATGCGCGAAGCGGTGCCGGGCGAGGTGCAGGTGACCGTCAAGTGCCGCATCGGCGTTGATGATCAGGATCCCGAGCGAGCATTGCCGGCATTGGCCCATGCCGCGTGGCAGGCCGGAGCTGACGCGCTGTGGGTCCATGCCCGGAAGGCTTGGCTCCAGGGATTAAGCCCCAAGGAGAACCGCAGTGTACCGCCGCTGGACTACAAAATCGTGCACGGTCTCAAAGCCGAAAATCCAGACCGCTTCATCGGTTTGAATGGTGGGCTTGAAGATCTGGAAGCCTGCCGCGACAATTTGGGGTCTCTGGATGGCGTCATGGTTGGGCGAAGCGCTTACCAAACCCCAGATATGCTGAGGGGGGTGGACACGTGGGTGTCGGAGGCGCCGGTGCCGGAGTTTTGGCAGCATTCGAGACAGGTGGTTGAGGTGATGGCTTCTCACGCCGACGCGCACATTTCAGCTGGTGGGCGCCTGCACCATGTGACCCGGCATATGACGGGCATGTTCGCGGGGCTTAGCGGGTCTCGCCAGTGGCGGCGTACTTTGTCCGAACAATGTGTGCGCCAAGGAGCTGAGCCGGAGGTCCTTTTGTCCGCCTTTGAGGCGATTGAGCGGGTCCACCGCGAGGAATACGCGGCCTGATTAGTCGGTGAGGACAAGCCTCTCACGCTCGAAGCTGAAGGCGGACAAAGTGTTGAGGAATGTCATGCCCAGAAGGGATGTTCTGAGATCGCCCGGCTGAGAAATGAGCACTTGAACATTCTGCCGCTCAATCTCTCCAATTCGCAGGCTTTCCAACCGAGCTTGCGCGGCCCGCGTAATGCCGCCCGCTGTTGAGACGGGTATTGAGAACCTAAGGCCATCGACATCAATTCCCGCCAACGCCGCATCCTCGGCGCTTAGGACAACTGTGCTCGCTCCGGTATCGACGAGAAAACGTATATCGGCGTCACCGGCTTTGCCTGTGAGGACAAATTGTCCGTTGTCGATTCTTGTGGTGGAAACTTGTGTGCGGCCTTCGCCATCCACTGACGAAATGGAAGAGCCCGGCACGAAAGACGAGACCAGCCTGTCCCGCATGTCCGAAAACTCGAACCTGTAGGCATAGGCGAGGCCAAGGATGAGGAAAATACCCGCCCAAAGCGCCATGTTGCGCAGGTTTTCGGACAATGCAGTGCCGTGGAAGGCACCCATACCGATCCAAATGCCTATGGCAGACAGGGATATGAGGCCGGCAAACTGTCCGGCTTCCATGCCGCCTACTGCGCCGTCCAGACCGAGCAGCAGCAAGACCGTCAGTCCGCCGCCAATGATTGCGAGAGGTAAAATTATGCGCATTGAAACTGCCTTTCCCATCTCAGATAGAGGCGTGGGTCGTGCTGTACCAGTGCCGTCAAGCCGATGTGCGCTGGCGTTGTCGCTCTCGGCGCTTAGTCAGCTTGCGGGCGGGGCGGTCCATTTGCGCCATTCTTCCGGGAATCTGTGCGACAAGTGCCGCGCGTTCAGCTTCGCTCATATTGATCCAACCCATGATTTCATCACCGGTGCGGGCGCAGCCATAGCACCAGCCGGTTTTCTCATCGATGGAGCAAATCAGGACGCAGGGTGATTCGACTGGCGTCGTTGACGGGGCGGTCATTGCAGGTTGGCTCCAATACTGGCCGACAGAAGGGTGAGAAGACTTACTTCCACAAGCTGCTGTGATGCGCCAAGTGTGTCACCGGTATATCCACCGACCTGACGTTCGCACATGTGACACATGCCCCATATCAAAACACCAGAGGCGGCGAGGGCAATAATGGTGCCCGGCAGGCCAAATATTGGCAAAAGTACCGCTGCTACAATCGTCGCTGCAATGGCCGCTGCGACACGCGTGCCACCCGCAGTTGGTGCTTGCTGACTGCGAGCCAAGCCATCGTTTCGGGCGGGATGGCTCGTTCTCCACTGCCACAACATGGCCGTGCGAGAGATTGAGGCGATTGCCACCACCAAGATCGCTGCCTGCATGGGCGTGAGGACGGTGAGCAGCGCCGCAAAGCTGAATATCCTTAGCATCAAGCTCAAACACAGGCCGACTGCTCCATAGGTGCCAATCGTGCTGTCGCGCATGATCTCGAGTTTTCTGTCCGCTGTCGCACCGCCCCCAAAGCCATCACACAGGTCTGCCAGCCCATCCTCATGCAACGCCCCCGTGCTCGCCGTCAGGAGCGCAATTGTGATGCCCGCCAGCACCAGAGGTGGAAACGACAATTGGGCGAGCACTGTGAGTGCAATTGCGACCGGCAGGGCAATTAACCCACCTGAGATGGGAAAGCACCATGCCAATTTTCCCAATGGTTCTGCCGGTGCATGGGGGTCGATCCGTGACCGCACTTTCCAGAACGGAAGGCGCGAAAAGAAGGCTGCCACACTGAGCACGTCAATGAGCGGCTTTTTCCAGTTCATCAAAGCTGCGCCTTTCCGTCCTGACGAGTTCGCATTTTTGGCTTTAGCTGAGACGTGGTTGCTGTACCACACACAGCGGTACACAGATTCTTCAGTTCATATAGGTTAGCCATGAACCAGCCGACACCACCATCCGCCAGCGGCATGCCGTTTGACGATATCCGCGCTCTTGTTCAAAATTTGCCAAGGGGCAGTGATGATGCGGTGGCCGCCGTGCGCGAGCGCGATGCGCAGCTGACCAAGCCTGCCGGCAGTCTCGGGCGCTTAGAAGAAATTGCTGAATGGCTGGCCCGTTGGCAAGGTGGCGCACCAGCGGTCACTCGGCCATTATGTGCGGTGTTCGCAGGCAATCATGGGGTGACCGAGCGGGGTGTTTCGCCGTTTCCAGCATCGGTGACCCAGGCGATGGTGGAGAATTTTGCCGCCGGTGGCGCGGCGATCAATCAAATCTGCCTGACCCATGATCTGGGGCTGAAAGTGTTTGATTTGGCGCTTGAGATGCCAACCTCAGACTTTACCAAGGACGCTGCCTTGGACGAGCGGGCCTGCGCGGCCACCATTGCCTTTGGAATGGAGGCAATTGCAGGAGGCACAGACCTATTGTGCATTGGCGAAATGGGCATTGGCAACACCACAGTGGCGGCGGCAATTTACTGCGCTCTATTTGGTGGCGAACCCGAGCAATGGGTTGGACCAGGTACCGGCCATGACCGTGCCGGCATTCAGCTTAAGGCAGATGTGGTGCGCGAAGGGCTGGAGTTGCACAAGCAACATTTGCATGATCCGCTGGAAGTGCTGCGTCGTTTGGGTGGGCGGGAGTTTGCCGGTATGGCTGGGGCTATTCTGGCCGCACGTATTGAGGGTATTCCGGTGATCGTCGACGGCTATGTTGCGGGTGCTGCGGCGGCGGTTCTGCACAAGCTCAGGGCGGAAAGTCTTGACCATTGCTTGTTTTCACATGTGTCCGCCGAGCCCGCGCACCGCAAGGCGCTTGATGCAATGGGCAAGACGGCACTGCTTGATCTTGGTATGAGGCTGGGTGAGGGCTCGGGCGCAGCGTTGGCGGCAGGCATCGTTCGCGCTGCCGCGAACTGCCACACGGGCATGGCGACCTTTGCCCAGGCGGGTGTCGCGACCGCTGAGTAGCAGCTTCTGCGGCGAGCTCAGATTAGCGGTCTTTGTTCTGACCGATGATACGGTCCATGCGCGAGCGCATCGCTTCGCTGGCGGCATTTTCGGAGTCTTCCGCGTGTTCCCGCTTTTCAGGCAGCGGCGTCTGAGACTTTGGGGCCGGGCCAACATTCATGATGCGGGCGTTTTTCTGCATCAATTTCTCGCGGCCATCTGCATCTGCGTAGGCTGGCATATCCTGCATAACGCGCTTTGCAGGCAACATGACCGTGACTGTCGTGCCCTTGCGCAGCTGCGATTTGAGGTCGAACTGACCATCGTGCAGGTTCACCATTGCGCGGACGATGGGCAGACCAAGACCAGTGCCCGCTTCGGCGGCGTCAATCGCAATGGACCCTTGGCCGAACGGTGATAGGACCACCGCTATTTCGTCTTCGGGAATGCCGGGGCCATTGTCGCCGACAGAGAAATACTGCCCC